>VAZL01000224.1 GCA_005883445.1 Alphaproteobacteria bacterium
ACGAGCGTGGCGAAAGTCTTGGCTTGGGCCTCTTCTTCGTCGACTGGCGGTTAGCGGAACGATGCCCGTGTAACCGCTGCGCGTGAACGCAATGCTTCAAATTCGATGAGGCTGCGATAGACGACAAGATATTCGCGCGCCATCCGCCGTGCCGTGAACCGCTCCTCGAAGCGCCGCCGAATGGCGCCGCGAGAGAGCCGAGATAGTCGGTCGGTGGCGGCAACGGCCTCCTCCTCGCCTTCGACAACGAAACCAGTCAGCCCGTCTTCGACGATTTCGGGGACGGATCCTCTATTGAACGCGATCACCGGCGTGCCGCAGGCCATTGCTTCAATCAACACCAATCCAAAAGGCTCGGGCCAGGCGATTGGCGCCAGCAGCGCGATGGCGCCGCTGAGAAAGCTCGACTTTTCGCCGTCACCGATCTCGCCGATATACTCGACGTCAGGGGGCGTGAGCAGCTTGCGGATTTCGGATTCGAAATAGTCGCGGTCGACGGCGTCGACCTTGGCTGCGATCTTCAGCGGCACCCCACAGCGCTTGGCTATCCGGATCGCCTGATCGACAGCCTTTTCCGGCGAAATGCGGCCGAGAAAGGCAAAGTAGGCAGGCGCTACGGGCTGTGGCATCAAAAGCCGCTCCGGCAGGCCATGGTGAATGGTGCGGATCCACCCGGCGCCGGGAACGGGCCGGCGCTGGGCGTCCGAAATCGAGATCACAGGGATCGAGGGAAAGGTCGCGAAGACCACCTGGTGCTCCGGCAGATCGAGTCGGCCATGGAGCGTGGTAACGAACGGTGTCGGCTGACGGGAAAACAGGGAAAAGGGATAGTAATCGAGATGAAAGTGCAACAAATCGAAATCATGAGCCCGTTGGCGAACTCGCTCGAGCACGGCCATATGCAATGCATTCGGGTCGCGGACCGAGCCGTCTAGACGCAATGCCTTCGGCCAGCATGCCTCCAGGTTGGCCGAGGTTTGCGAGTCGCCGCTCGCGAACAAGACGACATCATGTCCGAGCGCGACCAGTTCGTCGGCCAACCACGAAATGACGCGCTCGGTGCCTCCGTAGAGCTTGGGAGGAATGGCCTCAGTCAAAGGGGCTATTTGCGCGATCTGCATGCACGATCTTGTCTGTGGATCCGACGACTGGGCTTTGCACGCTGCAACTGCAAAGCCTCGGTTCCTGCGCAGATCCGGGTCGGACGGCACCGTGCGGCCATCGCGCGAACCTCGGATCTAGGCAGCGCGAGACCGATCTTGCCGAGAGCGAGAAGCGTAAGCCGTTCCCTTCTCAATCAGTAGGCCTCCCGCCTCGAGCAGCAGCTCGAGGTGGACAACGGCTTCCATTGCACTCCACTCGTCCCGGGCTGCCTCAAGGCTCTGCAGTACGTCTCGCCATGCGCGGTCGGGGCTGCTCAGTGCCACCTTTCGAATAAAGTCAACGGCCTCGGTTGTGCGGCGCAATACAATCGGCGGGCTCGCGCGGATACGCAGCTCCGGATCGATTGGAAAGTCAGGCATGCCCATCTAACCCCCAGCCGCGGGACAAGTTCCATCAGCGAAACAAAGATCGCGCAGCGACTGCCGTATAGTATCCGCCACTACCGAGAGGCGGTGGCGCCAATTTGGATGTCCTTTGCTCCGCCCCGATGCTGTGAATCTGCGCAAGATTTCGTCGCGCGCTCACATCGCATCCGTGATCTTTGCTGCCGGACAATTCGGAACCAAAGCTGGGCCGTATCGGTTCCATTAGCATGTGCCCCTCTGTCGTCCAGCGGGCCGACAAGATGGTAATGCACAACCAAACCGCAATAACGAAGGCGAGGATTCCGGCCGTCGGTGGCCGTTCCGGCCGTCGTATCTACATCGAGGACGTTTATCCGCTCGTCGACGCAGGACGTTTTCCAGTCAAACGCATCATCGGCGAGCCGGTGGACGTTTGGGCGGACATCCTTCGCGACGGCCATGCCGTGCTTGCGGCGGAATTGTTGTGGCGGCCGGAAGCATCGCACAGATGGTCGCGTGCTCCCATGCGACTGCATGACAACGATCGTTGGACGGCGATCTTCACGCCCCCGTCTCCGGGCCGCTACCTCTATGCCATCGAAGCTTGGACAGACCTGTTCGCCACCTGGCGCCGTGATTTTCTCGCTAAACGACAAGCCGGCATGGACGTCAAGCTGGAGATCGAGGAGGGCCGCAGTTTACTGGCAACCATGAAGCCGCGAGACGCGGCGCAGACCCAATTGATCCGCGAGATATGGCGCACGTCCACATCGGCCGACGAAGCCGGTCCATTGTTATCGGAGGAGCTGGCCGCCGCGGCAACCAAGGCCCTGCAGGCCGATCTCACGCGCAGCGCGAACTATCCGCTGGTGGCGGACCGGCCCATCGCACGGGCCGGCGCCTGGTACGAAATGATGCCCCGCAGCCAAGCGAGCATCCCCAACCGCCACGGCACATTCGACGATTGTATCGCTCGGTTGCCTGAGATCGCTGCGTTGGGGTTTGATGTCCTATATCTCACGCCCATCCACCCGATCGGCGGCACCAACCGCAAAGGGCGCAACAATTCGCTCACTGCGACGGCCGACGATCCGGGCAGCCCCTACGCCATCGGCTCGGCCGAGAGCGGGCACGATGCCGTGCACCCTCAACTCGGCACGCTCGACGACTTCCGACGGCTGGTCTCCGCTTGCGCGGACCACGGAATGGAGCTCGCGCTTGATTTTGCGATCCAATGCTCACCGGGCCATCCATGGCTCACCCAGCATCCAGAATGGTTCAAGTGCAGTCCCGACGGTTCGGTCCAATACGCGGAAAACCCCCCGAAAAAATATGAGGACATCGTCAATCCCGATTTCTATGGAACCGGCAGCGAAGCGCTCTGGCGAGCTTTGCGCGATGTCGTGCTGTTCTGGGTCCAGCAAGGTGTGCGCATCTTCCGCGTCGATAATCCGCACACCAAGCCGTTTCCGTTCTGGGAATGGCTGATCCGAGAAGTGAAGTCGGTCGATCCGAATGTCTTTTTCCTGTCGGAGGCCTTTACCCGACCGAAGGTCATGAAGGCGCTCGCCAAACTCGGATTTTCTCAGTCGTACACCTATTTCACGTGGCGCACTGGCAAGGAGGAGCTGCAAGCCTATGTGAGCGAAATCACCGGCTATCCGGAGCGCGAATACTTTCGGCCCAACTTCTTTGTCAACACACCGGACATCCTCCCCTTAGACCTGCAGAGCGGCGAGCCCTGGATCTTCAAGGCGCGCGTTGCGCTCGCCGCCACGCTATCAGGGAGCTATGGCATCTATAACGGATTCGAATTGCTGGAGCATCAGCCGATTCCGGGCAAGGAGGAATATCTCAATTCGGAAAAATACGAGCTGAAGGTGCGGGATTGGAACAAACCCGGAAATATCAAGAACTACATCGGCCATCTCAATCGGATACGGCAAAGCAATCCGGCTTTGCTGCAGACCAGCAGGCTGCGCTTCGCTCAGATTGATGACAAAGACGTCATCGGCTTCGTCAAGGAGTCAATCGACGAACGCAACGCGGTGGCAGTCGCGATCGCATTGTCAAGGGAGGGCCCGCGGGAGTTTTGGTTCCATTTCGGTGATATCGAAATCGGCCCGTCGGGTTCGCAGCGCCGCGTCAAATCCGTTCAAAACCTGATCACCGGCGAGCAGCACACGATCGAGTGGGGCGGCGTTCGCTTGCGCATCGATCAGCAGCAGGACCCTGCTGTGCTCTTCCGTTGCGTGGCGTGAAGGTGGTATCGTGAACGTGGCTCCCGACATCAGGGCCGATCCCAAGCTTGAAGCCGACGAACTGTGGTTCAAGGACGCAATCATTTATCAGCTGCACGTCAAGGCGTTCGCCGACAGCAATCACGACGGCATCGGCGACTTCGCCGGACTGACCGAAAAGCTCGACTACCTGCAGGACCTTGGCGTCACCGCGCTCTGGCTGTTGCCGTTCTATCCCTCCCCCGGCCGCGACGACGGCTACGATATTTCTGACTATCGCCACATCAATCCCGATTTCGGCACGCTGC
>VAZL01000225.1 GCA_005883445.1 Alphaproteobacteria bacterium
TGGCGCTATCGTCAAAAATGGCGGTAGCACCGCCAACGCCGACCAGAACGACGTCGTCGCCAACGCGAAGCACGTTGTTCGCCGGTGAGCGTAGCAGGAAGGCCGCAGTTCACTTGCGTCGTACTCAGCTCTTCTTGCGTCGGACCGAACGCTTCGGCGGTCCGCCTTTTCCAGCCGAGTCTACCGGCTGGGGATCGTTGGCGGGAGTCCGGCGGACGCTTTCACGCAGAGCTTCTTTAAGGCCGGTGGGACGATGGTGCTTCTTCAGGACATCGGCAAAAGCTTCGTCCGAGATCTCCTGAAGGGACCTCAGGCTGTCGCGCGCGAGCAGATGCAGGGCATGCCAGGTCTCTGCATCGAACGCGATCAGTTTGCGCTTGTAGGGCGCATCGGCACTGTCAGCGCGTGAGGCGCTGGCCACCTCGGTCGCCTTGCCCGGCCGTGGAGATTGTTTTTGCCTTGCGCCTATCCGCGGAAAGCGAACGACCGACATTGTCAATCTCCTTGAATCCCTCCGCATTCCGTCGCACATAGCGCTTGTCGTCCGTGTGCGGCTCGATCGCGGGTTTAAACGCCCATGGACCTCAATAGGTTCACCAAATGCACGCCGGAGGCAGTCGGTCTCGCGTCCCCCTTTGCGGGCATTTGGGGTTGAGCGAACAGACGCCGCTCTTGCTCGATTATCGCCAGATCAGGCTGAGTTCGCACGCCGAGCACAAGACGCCGGCGTTCGGTACTTCGTGGTGCGCTCGATCGATGATGTGCAGAATCTCGAGCTTTAAATGAGAAAGAGCCCGGCGCGTGATAGCTACCAGGCTCTCTCAAGCACAGCTTTTGTATTGGAGAAACCCGGCAATGCACTGCCGAGCCCTATTTCCCTCCCTAAGCAAGGGTTAACGTTCATTGAGGGCCAGGGTTCCACCTGTTGCGTGAATAATTCACATGAAGTTCTGTGACCTCGCTAGTTCGTGGACTTCGGCGCAGCCACGCAGCGGGCGGCGCGATCGTAGAATTATCGTGGCGGTCCGCTGCCTCCTGGCAACTCAGCACAAATCGCGGAATCGCGCGGGGAACGACCATGTCCAAGAGGATGGCTCGATCAGTCGAGCGAGACGGCAATCAAGGGTGGCTCCTAGCGTCGAAGGTTGAATGATGCTTTCGAAGCAATGGACCGTCTGAAGTAGACAAACTCCGACCGAGCTGATCGTCGAGATCGATCGTGGAATAATCCAGCTCCGAATCTCAGTTATGGCACACTCAGAATTTGGCTCCCCTCGCGGACAATGGGTCCGGGGATGGCGGAGAAACTTATGGGGGGGTGAGCCGGAAGAATTCGCGCTTCCAGCCATGTGCGCAATGCGCGGTCAGGCTTTCCTTGCCGAAACTTCGATTGGTCAAGAGCTGGCGAGTAACGAGCGTGTCAAGGTCATGTGCGTCCGGCATATCCCGATCGGGCGGCGGGTTACCTGAAATAGGCTGTGGCTGCTCAAAATTCGAAATCCGGACATTTCGCTTGCTGCATCTTATCGCTGGCGGCATAGTTGGCAGCATGCCATTGAGTCGCACGCAGCAACAAACGGCGGATTTATTCCAGGCGACAGGCGCTCAAGAGTCTTTTCGCGCTCACACTCCGGCATGCTTGACATCCACCCAGCAGTCCGGTGCGGTCGTGAGCGGCGCCGAAAAATTGTCGTCGCGACACGTGCTGCCGAGAGACCTTTCCAACGCGCTCAAGCAATTGGACGACGGGGAGCTGGACCGGCTTTTTGCGGCTACCCGCCATGAGCTGCAACGACGCGGCAGGTTGCTCACAAGTACGCCAGTAATTCGACCGACAACCCATATGGGCACAGAGCGGCGCGCGTCGGATCAATCAACAACAACGGCAGAATCGCCCGAACGGCGGCAGCCAGAAGAACCCAATGTCGCGTTGACACAAGGCCAGGTCAATGCGGTGCGAGCAACCTTCAAGGCGGGAATCACACCTTCCCGCATAGCGAGACAATTCGGGATCTCCCAGTCCGATGTGCGCAAGGTGCTGGCGTCAGAATCTCGAAGGTCTGGAAAAGGCAGGTAATATCTCGCCCGCAGGAAACGCGGCTGCAGAATAAACGCGTCGGCGCGCGCTTGATCGCGGTCCGCTACCAGAATGCCTGCGATGGAACGTGCTCCTCTAGCCTTCACGCGTTCCTTACGAATTGATCCATGTTCTGATCGGGTGCAGGGTCTGCTACTCATCGTCCGGTTCGCGCACGACCGCCGGTTCGTCGGCCTGGTTTTCGTCGTCTTCGTCCTCGTCATCATCATGATCCTCATCATCGTCGTTGGGGTCTCGCGGCGGCATCGTGTCGTCCACGATGGCGACGAGGCTCCAGTCGACCAACCAAGTGGAAATGTTCTTGGGAATGCGTGGGGTCATGTCGGCCTCCTGCCTGGATGTCGCGCGACATTCAGGGCAGATGTTAGCGCGCGAGCCTCGGGAATGGCAAAGCGTCTGCATTGCTGCCCGATCGGCGCGGGCAAAAGCATGTTTCGAGTGATTTGAAATCCGCGGCCCTTGTCTGCGGGTGTCGCGCTGCGCCCCCTGCTCCTATATGGTTAGGTGGAGCATGGAGCAAATTCCGCGTGGCCGTTCGGACCAGAGAGATTTACCGCAGTGCCAACGGTGATCGGTGGTTGCTCGCCCGCGATCCTGATACCGGTCGGGTGTTCGTCAGGCACGAGCCCAATCTTCCCTCAGGTGGCCAAGGCGCCGACATTGAGATCGGAGCCTTTCTCATCGCGGCTGACAACGGACCGGAGAAGCAAGAACTCCTGCGCCTGATTGGATCGTTGGTCTAGGGATCTCTCCGGCTCAACGACAAGTGTGCGCTCCGCCAGGCATGGGGGTAACTCGGCCCCATACCGACCAACCTCTCCCGTGAGCGATTTCCGACTTTTCAAGGGGTTGCTCGACGACTAGGCGCCAACGGCGCGTCGCTGACATTTTGCGGCTTCGATGATGTGATCGCGGCCCTCGGCGCGGAGTCCGCCACGTCAAAGCGAACGGCATCCTCAACGATCGATATCATTTCGGCCACGGGGCCAACGCGGGCAACCACGGGATTCCAGGCTACCGCGACTATTCGACACTAACACGCTCGGAACGGGAAAGGTTCCCTCACTTTGGAACATTTGCTCATGATCGGTAGTCGGCAGGGGCGGAACTCGGACTGAAGTCTCTGAGTTTAAATTTCGGAATTGTAAAGGCGTGCTCACGTTCGTCGGCGGGAGCTGCCATGACCAATTGGAATTTTTGTCGAACTCCTCGGACTAAACTACGCAATGCGATCGATGAGGCGGTGTTTCCGCCTGTCGAGCCATCTGCATTAAGCCTCATCCGCCTTTGAATTTCAGTGGCACCCATGCCCTCACAATCCAAAACCGGTGCCGTGCATAAGGCATTGAGAGGGAGCGAGCAGCAATTCCAGCTGCTGGTGCAAGCAGTCAAGGACTACGCGATCTTCATGCTCGATCCGCAGGGACGAATCACGACTTGGAACAGCGGAGCCGAACGCATCAAGGGTTATCACGCCGAAGAGATCATCGGAGAGCACTTCTCGCGCTTCTACACGGAGGAGGATCAACGGGAAGGCATGCCGATGCGCTCTCTCTTGCGGGCGGCGACGGAAGGGCGTCATGAGGCCGAGGGCTGGCGCGTCCGTAAGGATGGCAGCCGGTTCCGGGCAAGCGTCGTGATCGATCCGATCCACGACGATGCTGGCAAGCTGATCGGCTTTGCCAAGGTGACGCGCGATGTGACGGAAAGACACTTGGCCCAGGAGATGCTCGATCAAGCGCGCGAGCGGCTGCTCCAATGGCAGAAAATGGAAGCCATCGGCCAGCTCACCGGCGG
>VAZL01000226.1:0-1259 GCA_005883445.1 Alphaproteobacteria bacterium
CGCAGGACGACAAAGCGTCCTCCTGTGAGGCCATATTGTCAACTGCGACGTGTGCGTGCGCGATCGTTGCGGTGGTTTGGTTTTACCTATTTTGCGCGTCAAGTTACGCTGTCATTGCCGGGCCGCCGCCAACGGGTCCATCGCTGCGTCGCCGCGAAATGTCGCGATGTGCCGTGAACGGACTCAACGCACCGCAGCAAACAGCATCCCTAATGGCGCAGCCAAGCAACGATGCAGCTCCTTGAAGAATCATCCGCCGAGGCAACGTTAGACCGCGGATTGATACAAAATCATCGTTCATGGCAGCCTCTCTAAACCACACCGAATAAGGGCATCTCGACTGCGCTGATGCCGGCGCTGCGCGACTACGAACCCTACTAGTCTGGATGCGCCCGCCGGCGCTGGGCCAAACCTCAGTCCGAGCGCTTCCAGATGGTCCATCAAGAGGTTCGCAGGATAGATGTGCGCCGCGGTCCCGTGCACAATGGATGGGTTCCACGGGCTAGAGGCTTTAAGAGATCATGACCGCGCCGAATGAAACGCTTCGCACGATCCTGCCGATCGCGGGCTGGGGTGACGGGCAAGCAGCGGATGTCGTCTTCACCGGCGGTGCCGATCCTGTGCTGCCGACGCCGTTCTGTATCGGCGCGGCTGGTGCTGCAGCTCTTGCTGCGAGCGGACTCGCGGCCACGGAGCTGTGGCGGGCTCGTACCGGGCGGCGTCAGCGCGTAACCGTCGATCTTCGCCAGGCCACCGCTGCGTTGCGCAGCAGCCAATACATTCGGCTCGCCGGCACGGGAGTTTCATCCGCACGAAACACCATCATGGGCTTCTATCCCACGCGGGACGGGCGCTGGTCCTATCTCCACTGCAATTTTCCCAATCATCGCGCGGCTGCGCTCCGCGTGCTCGGCGTAGCGGAGGATCGCGACGCCGTGGCGCGCGCAGTGGCCACCTGGAACGCCGCCGATCTCGAGGAGGCGATCATTGCCGCAAAGGGCGCCGGTGGCATGGCGCGGACGCAGGCCGAATGGGCGAGACATCCGCAAGGCGCTGCGGTCGCGGCGCTGCCGCTCATGGAGATCATGCGCATCGGCGACAGCGCCCCCGAGCCGCTGCCAACCGGCAATCGGCCACTCTCGGGCATCCGCGTCGTCGACCTGACCCGCGTCCTCGCCGGACCGACGTGTGCCCGCACGCTCGCCGAACACGGTGCCGACGTCATGAAGATCACCGGCGCGCATCTGCCCAGCCTTGGC
>VAZL01000226.1:1369-6293 GCA_005883445.1 Alphaproteobacteria bacterium
GTCTACGTTTCGCTCTGTGCCTTCGGTCATGCCGGCCCCTGGGCGTCGCGACGCGGCTTCGACACGGTGGTGCAGACCGTCAGCGGCATGACGATACGTCAGGCGGAGAGCGTCCCGGGCAAGACTGCGGAGCCACAATTCTACCCGGTCTCGGCGATCGATTATTGCACGGGTTACTTGATGGCGTTTGGCGCGATGGTGGCGTTGGCACGCCGGACGCAGGAAGGTGGCAGCTGGTTGGTGCGGATCTCTCTCGCCCAGGTCGGCAAATGGATTGTCGATCTCGGCGAAGTGCCGGCAGCGGCGCTGAGGGATATACCTGCTGAGTTCACCGCCAGCGAACTGGAACGTTGGTCGACGGTCAGTGAGACACCATCTGGCCGGCTCGGCCACCTCAGGCCAGCCGTGCAATTGTCGGAAACGCCGCCGTACTGGGCGCGGCCCTCGGTTCCGCTTGGCTATCACCGCCCGGTGTGGCCGTGACAGCGTGACGGGAGATGGAAAGGTGCGCGCGTGAGTCAGAGCCACGGGCCTCTCGCCATGAACCTTCTCCGCCGCCAATTTCTGCATCTGGCAGCGGGTGCTGCGGCGCTGCCTGCTTTATCGCGCGTGTCGTGGGCACAAACCTATCCGTCGCGTCCGGTGCGCTTGCTCATAGGCTTTTCCGCCGGCGGAGGGGCCGATATCGTCGGGCGTCTGATCGGTCAATGGCTGCAAGAACGGCTGGGCCAACCCGTCGTCATTGAGAACCGGCCTGGCGCCGGGACCAACGTTGCCACCGAGGCGCTCGTACGCGCGCCGGCCGACGGCTATACGCTCGGCCTTATCGGTCTGCCGAACGCGATCAACGCGACCTTGTACGACAAGCTCAGCTTCAATTTCGTCCGCGACGTGACGCCAGTCGCAGGCATCCTGCGCACGCCCGAAATCATGGTCGTCAATCTGTCGGTTCCAGCCAAAACCCTTTCCGAGTTCATCGCCCACGCCAAGGCCAATCCGGGCAAGATCAATATGGGGTCGGCCGGCAATGGGAGCGTGTCACATGTCGCCGGCGAGCTGTTCATGTTCAAGGCCGGCCTCAGAATGGTGCATGTGCCTTATCGCGGCGCGGCCCCCGCGCTCACCGACCTGCTAGGCGGCCAAGTGCAGGTCGAGAACTGTTGCCAGACATCCCAACCGTGGGCGAATTGGTCCCGGGCTACGAGGCGAGCGCCTGGTACGGCATCGGGGCGCCCAAAGGCACGCCCGTCGAGATTGTCGATCGGCTCAACACAGCGATGAATGAGTCGCTTGCCGATCCCAAATTGAAAGCGCGGCTCGCGGACCTGGGCGCCACCGTGCTGACTGGCTCGTCCGCCGACCTCGGCAAGCTCATCGCTGACGAAACCGAGAAATGGGCGAAGGTGATCGAGTTTGCGAAAATAAAAGCGAAGTGAGCGGCGCCGACGTTCTATAAATACCGTTCGGCGAACCCGTCCGCAGGACCAGCGCAATGATCGAACGTTTGAAGCGCCGTTTTGTGATCCTCACATCTCGGGAGGAAGCATGACATCTGCCGAACTGCCGGGCGTGGCGCCGGACGTGCTGGTGGTCGGGGCAGGCAATGCGGCCTTGTGCGCCGCGATCTCGGCGCACCAGAATGGAGCGCGCGTGCTGATGCTCGAGGCCGCGCCGTTCGAGGAGCGCGGCGGCAACTCACATTTTACCGGCGGCGCCTTCCGGTTCGCGTTCGCAGGCGTCGACGATCTCCTCGCTGTGCTGCCATCGCTGGCGCAGGAGCGTCTCGAGAACGTCGACTTTGGAACCTACACGCAAGACCAGTTTTTTGACGACCTTTTCGCGTTGACCCAATACCGGTCCGACCCGGATCTCTTGGAAATTCTCGTGCGCGGCAGTCTGGACACTGCCAAATGGATCGCCCAGCAGGGTGTGAAGCTGCAGCCGGGGTTGGGACGGCAGGCCTACCAGGTCGACGGAAAATTCAAATTCTGGGGCGGTCTCGCACTGCACATCTGGGGCGGCGGGCCGGAGCTCCTCAACGCGCTCTATGCCAATGTGGAGCGGCGCGGCATCCCGATTCTCTATGAGACGCCCGCCACCAGTCTCATCCGTGAAAACGGGCGGCTCGCGGGCGTCATCGCGGAACACCAAGGCGCGCCGGTCGCGATCCGGGCCGGCGCTGTGGTGCTCGCCTGCGGCAGCTTCGAATCCAATCCGGAAATGCGGGCAAAGTACCTTGGCCCCGGTTGGGAAATGGCGCGGGTGCGCGGTACGCGATTCAATATGGGCGCCGGGCTCAACATGGCGATGGCGATCGGCGCAAGGCCCTACGGCCATTGGTCCGGTTCCCATTCGGTGGCGTGGGACATCAACGCTCCGCCCTATGGCGATCTCACGGTCGGCGACCAGTTCCAGAAGCACAACTACCCGTTCGGCATTCTGATCAACGCCAAGGGCGAGCGCTACGTCGATGAGGGCGCCAACTTTCACAGCCATACCTATGCGAAATATGGCGGCGAGATCATCAAGCTTCCGGGCATGTTTGCCTGGCAGGTGTTCGACGCCAAGGTGAGCCATCTGCTGCGCAGCGAGTATCGCATCCGCCGGGTGACCAAGGCGGAAGCCAACACGCTCGAAGAACTGGCCGGCAAGCTCGACGGCGTGGATCCCGAGGGTTTCCTTCGCACCGTGCGGGAATTCAACGCCGCCTGCCGCGTCGACACTCCGTTCAATCCCAATGTCCTGGATGGCCGCAGGACCCAAGGCCTCGCCATCAACAAGACCAATTGGGCCAATCCGCTCGATACTCCGCCGTTCCACGCCTATCATGTGACGACCGGCGTGACCTTTACGTTCGGCGGCCTCAAGATTTCCCAGAAGGGCGAGGTCGAGGATCTTTACGGCCGGATCATTCCAGGCCTCTATGCGGCGGGCGAAATGGTCGGCGGGCTGTTCTTCCACAACTATGCCAGCGGGACGGGCCTGATGTCGGGCGCGACCTTTGGCCGGCTGGCGGGACGCAGCGCCGCGGCGTTCGCGCGGCCGCCGGCCTCGCGCGCAGCGCAGGTCCGCCACGATGCTGAAGGAGCTGCCCCATGACCATTGCCACCGAGCTCGCGCGGCGCATTCGCGCCTTCACGTATGACGGCCTGCCGGATGCCGCGTTGGAATGGGCGAAGACCGGCATTCTCGATACCGTGGGGGTCACGCTCGCCGGATCTGCCGAGCCGTGCGCCCAGATCATGCTGCGCGTGTGCACCGCCACGGGCCCGGCCCTGGTGTTCGGCTCCGCGCAGCGCCTGTCGGTTACGGACGCGGCGCTGGTGAATGGCACCGCCTCCCATGCGCTCGACTTCGACGATTGCAGCAACACACTCGGCGGCCATCCTTCGGTGCCGATCCTGCCGGGCCTGTTCGCCTTGGCCGACGCGATGCCAGTCAGCGGGCGCGATTTCCTGGCCGCCTATGTGGCGGGCTTCGAGACCGAAACGCGCATCGCCCGCGCCGTCAACTTCCACCATTACGACAAGGGCTGGCACCCGACCGCAACGCTGGGCATATTCGGCGCCACCGCAGCGGCCTCGCGGCTCCTCGAGCTGACGCAGGATCAGACCGCAACCGCGCTCGCCATCGCGGCTTCGTTTTCGTCCGGCCTCAAGGCCAACTTCGGCACCATGACCAAGCCGCTGCATGTGGGTCACTGCGCCCGCAACGGCGTGATGGCCGCGATGCTCGCGCGCGCGGGTATGACGGCGAGCCACGATGTGTTCGAGCACCGGCAAGGCTTTTTCAATGTCTTCAACGGCGCCGGCAACTACGATGCCGACGCCGTGCTGCGCGACTGGGCGGAACCGCTCGACATCATCACGCCGGGCATCGCCATCAAGAGCTATCCGTGTTGCGGCAGCACCCATCCGGCCATCGACGCCATGCTCGATCTGGTGCGCGCGCATCGCCTGACGCCCGAGAATGTCGCTCATGTGGTGTCCTGGACGCATCCGCGACGTCTCGCGCACACCAACCGTCCGAGCCTGCGCAGCGCGCTCGATGCGAAGTTCAGTGTGCAATACTGCCTGGCCCGCGCGCTGGTGGACGGCCAAGTGGTGCTGTCGCATTTCAACGACGACGCTTATCTCGACGCGCGGGTGGCGGATGTGATGGCCCGCATCGAAGCGGCGCCGCATCCGCAGATGTCATCCGCCGGCACCGCGCATTTCGGTGCCGAGGTGACGGTCACGACCACCGACGGACGACGCTTGGTGAAGGTGGTGGACAGCGCGCTCGGACGCACGTCGGAACAGCCGCTGCCCCGGTTTGCCCTCGAGGCAAAGTATCGCGATTGCGCCGGCCGTGTGCTGACCGCTGACGCGGTGGACCGGTCGCTCGATCTGGTGGCGGACATGGAAACGCTCGACCGCGCGTCCGTGCTTGCCGACACACTGGCCGCGGGATGCGCCTGCGATCAGGCGGGCGGACCTGCCGCCCTGGCGCGGGCAAGCTGACAGTTTCTGACTTCGGTTGCGCACCATGAAAAATTTACGGAGCACAAGCTCACTCATCGCGAGCCTCGCGGCAGCGCCGATCGTGATGGTCGCGGCCTGGCCGGCGATGGCTCAGACTTATCCGACGCGTCCCGTTGTGATCGTGGTGCCGTTTGCGGCGGGAGGGGGCAACGACATTCTGGCGCGCTTGATTGCTCAGCACATGGGCCGAACGCTGGGCCAGCCGTTCGTGATTGAGAATCGCCCCGGCGCTGGCGGTACCATCGGAGCGCGGGCCGTCGCCAAAGCCGCGCCTGACGGCCATACCCTGATGGTCGGCCATTCGGGCGTGTTCGGTATTGCGCCGGCCCTTTACGCCGATCCGGGTTATGATCCGCGGCGGGATTTCGTACCGATCGGACTGATCGCCTCGTATCAGCAAA
>VAZL01000227.1:0-4052 GCA_005883445.1 Alphaproteobacteria bacterium
CGGCCGCGCGTCGCGAGGGCGTAGGAGCGCTGGGCGACGCCCGGACCGAGCGCGGGGCTGCCGATGCGGGAATTGGCCGGAAACTCCTCCGGCGCGAAAATCGGATCGAGCCGCGCGGTGCGCTCGCGTCCATAGGCGTCACGCACGCTGGCCGCGGCCATATTACGCAGGAACGCCCAGTGGCGGAAAGAATCTTTCAAACCCAGGCCGACCGCACGCAGCACAGCGTCGAGGCGCTCGAGAATGATCGTGCTCGGCGCCGCCGTATCCTCAGGCGCATCCACGGCGCCGACGAAGACGAGGTCTCCCACCCGGACCGCGTGACAGGGGGCGCCAAGCGGAAGCGGCACCCCCTCGGCCACCACCGCCGCGCGGTCGCGATTGCGCGAGGCGACGGCGTCCATTCGCACCAGCCGGTCGGGACCCAGGCCGGAGACGCCGACGAAACAGGTGGTCGGAGCGCGCTCCGGCCGGAACTCGGCCCGCAGCATCCGGCCGACCTCGGGGGCCGCTGCATAGTCGGTGAGCAACACCTGCAGGAACACCAGGTCGTCCGCGCTCTGACCGACGGCGGCAAGGGCGCGGCGGAGATTTTGAAGCGCGCGCTCCGCTTGCGCCGCGGCGCCGGCGGGCAGGTCGCCCGGGCCGGCGGCGTCCTGCGCCACGAATGTGAGATCGCCCACCGTCGCGCCGGCGGCAAAGGCGGGATCCTCGGACGCGAGCCATCGCGGCATGACGGTGGGGGCAGCGGCCGGCGAGGCACGCGACGTGCTGGACAGAGGCAACGCGCCGGTGCAAGCCGCCCATACGGTGCCGATGGCGAACGCACGACGCGAAAGCCGCGTAGCCTCGATCATGGCGTTGGAAGCCCACATGAGATGCCGTTTTCCGTCGCCGCCCCGCAGCATCTCGCCGAGAGTCGCTACTCCGCGGGGTGGTATCAGCCGCGCCAGAATGCTTCCTCCCAGGTCCTGCTGAGCCGCATGGCGGAGATGATCAAACCGACCATTGAGTAGGTTTGAGGAAAATTGCCCCACAGCTCACCTGTCTTCGGATCGACATCCTCGGAGAGTAGTCCGAGATGGTTTCGGCATGAAAGCACATGTTCGAAGATCTCTCGTGCCTCCTCGCGACGTCCGACAGCAGCGAGGGCGTTGACATACCACAACGTGCATACGGTGAAGGCTACTGTCGGAGCGCCGAAGTCGTCTGGGGCGGTATAGCGGAAGATATGACAGCCATTTCTGAGCCGCTTCTCTACGGCCGCAATGGTGCCGAGGAAGCGCGGATCCGACGCGGCGACGAAGCCAATCTCCTGCAGCAGCAGGAGACTGGCATCCACGTCTTTTCCGCCTAAACTCTCGACGAAAGTGTTCTGCTCTGGATCCCATCCCTTGTCGAGGATAGTGGCGCGGATCCGGTTCGCCTCCGTGCGCCAATGGCTAACCCGCTCGGAAAGGCCGAGGATGCCAGCAATCTTGGCCAGCCGGTCGCAGGCCGCCCAACACATCGCACTCGAGAAGGTGTGGACGCGCGTCCGACCCCGGAACTCCCATAGGCTGGCATCTGGCTCGAATGCCAACACTGCCGCCTGCTGCCCGAGTTCCTCAAGACGCGCAAACATCGCCCTGTCGCCCATTCGTGGTAGGCGGCGATCAAAGAACATCTGCGCGGCGGCAAGGATAACGCTGCCGTAGGTGTCGTTCTGGACCTGCCGCTCGGCGAGGTTTCCGACGCGGACTGGACCCATCCCACGATATCCAAGCAGGCTGCCAATCTCACGCTCGGGGAGGGGAATGCCCGGAACAATTGCGTAAACAGGGCGCAGGCGGCGATCCTTGCCGAGAGCCGCAATGTTGATGATGTAGTGAAGAAAGTCTTCCATTGTGAGTGTCGCCCCAAGCTGGTTCAGCGCCTGCACGACAAAATAGGCGTCGCGCAACCAGCAATAACGATAATCCCATGTACGACCGCTGTTAGGCGCTTCGGGGATCGAGGTCGTCAGCGCGGCGACAATAGCTCCCGTCTCCTCGAAGCTGCAGAGCTTTAGGACGATCGCGGCCCGAATGACAGCGTCCTGCCATTCGAAAGGCACGGAGAGGTAGCGCGTCCATTCAAACCAATAGTCCTGCGTCAGCTCGAAATATTCGCGTGTCGTGGCGGCAATCGGCGCGGTAATGCGTTCGTCGGGACCGAGAATCAGGTTAACCGGCCCTTCCAGAACGAAGGGCACTTCCTCGGCAACGTAGGAAATCGGCGCGTCAGTTGTGAGGCGTAACGCCAAGGTGGATGAGATGTAACGGATGTGATTGCTGCCGAGGATCTGCCCCATCGGCGTGGCGCCATAATCCGAACGAGGTCTGACGCGAATGCGAAGACGCGGACTGCCGGCAAGCGGGGCGACACGGCGCACTAGGATCGTCGGACGGAACAGTCGCCCATAGTGCCTGAACCGGGGCGCAAGGTCGGTAATCTGAACCGTGGCGCCGGCATCATCGGTCAGCGTCGTGACCAATATCGCCGTGTTTCGCACGTATTCCTGCTTCGCGGACTCGAGGTTTGTAAGCTCGATGTCGAATAGCCCAGCCCCGGTCGGGTCGTCCGCGACCTCGAGCAGGCTGCAGAAGATCGGATCACCGTCGAAGCGGGGGAAACAGCACCAGACGATTCGAGCCCGTCGATCGACTAGCGCCGCTATCGCGCTGTTCCCGATAACAGCAAGGTTCAGGTCGCTCATGAGCGAGCTCCGTCGGATATTCTGGCGTTTTCCCACCGGGGAACATTCGGATGAAGGTGTGCAACCCTGGAGAACCAGCTCAGTCAAATAGCTGGCGATTAGTCTCCCTTGGGGCTGGACTGCTATCCCCAGCGTTATTGCCCAAGCATTTCTGATACCTGCCGATAAGAGAACGGAGACGGCAATCGCGAGCCAGTCAAGAAGCATAGAAGAGCACGTCAGCGACACAAACCGATGCTGCTCGCCATCGTCGACGAGGAGATCGAGTGAGCAACTGTGATCTTATCGCAGCGAAGTCGCCGATCGAGTTGGCCGCGTCAATCGGGATACCTCGGCGGTTTAGAAGCCATGGTGATAATTCCCGTTGCGCTCCCCCTGTGCGCTCCCCCAGCGGGCAATGTCGATCATGAGTTTGACGAGTTGGGCTGGCCCGCAGGGGCCTTGTGATGTTTAGTCATGCCGTCTTACGTCGCCCGGCCTCATGTTTTGGCCGACGAATTCGTTCCCGGCTACCTCGGCGACAGCTTCGGCCTCTTCCCCTTTGTTCACGGGGACCCTCTTGCGAACCAATTCGACGGCCCTTTCCTTGTCAGGCTCATACGCAAGGAAGTAACGCACATTTCCGGGTTTCCCTTCGGAATCGAAAGTCGTGACCCGGACATTCCATCCTGCTGGCATTCCGGCACTATGCGCCGCAGTTGTTGCTGGTCAATACCCTGCCACAATCAAGCTGACCCGCTACCCACCAACGACACTCCTGCCTCAGACATCCCGCAACGCTTTCAATGTCCGGCGATGCTCGGTGATGGCGGAGTAGGAAATCGAAAAGTCCGGTATCGATCAGCTCGAATTCCATCGCCGCCGAGCCGCGGCGGCGCGCTTAGGGCTCTTCATTCGAGTTTAGAACATGCACGCGAGGTGCGCGGGGGGCCTTAGATGTCATCTTTGTCGTTGCGGTCCTCGTGAAGTGGTGGCTGGCGTAAAACGGAGCACGCGCGCATCACTGCGGCGCTCGTGCGCGCAATGTATTCTTTTGGGGGCATCGTCGGGGGGCTGTGCCAGCAATTCCGCCTTCAGTTTAGCCTTGAGTTGTTCGACCGCGGCACGGACCAGGGCGATAGCTTGAGTATTGCCTGGTGCCGAGGCAACCGCAGTTGTGTAGAGGGCATCTTCCTCAAGCTGACAGTCGAGAAACGCTCGTTCGGTCGCTTGTGGCAAATTGCTCGCACCGAAGTCATCGAGGCGCCGCACAAAGGCGCTCTGCACACAGGCCACATAGGATTCACTGAGAGATTCGATGCTGGGCAGCTGCTGC
>VAZL01000227.1:4141-5450 GCA_005883445.1 Alphaproteobacteria bacterium
GACGGGCAGCGCACGGGAACGGCACGGCCTCTTCCGCTATGGCGCCTTCCAAGCGGCCCGGATTCGCCACCCATCAATCCAATATTCGGGAGTGGTATTAGCCCCCAGGCCCGAACAGCTGGCCACTTAACATTCCAGCCGCTTGTTCGGTTCCGCGCACGCTGCAACCTTCCGTTTGCCCGATCCACACTGCCCAGCAGTGTGGCCCGTTTGCTACATACCGCCGGGTAAGTCGCCTGTCTGCTTCGACGATTTGTAGATGCATAACAGCGTGTAGGGTCGGACGATAGGCGAGCGAGACTTACCCGAGCCACATTGCGGGGCGGATTTCATGGTCCCGATGCGGGGTGTGTCGTCGTTCGCCAGCTTGAAATCAAGTCAAAAGGCAACGGTCTGATGCCTTTGCGGCGGCCCGGGTAAAGGGGGGCCACGGTGACGGATATCCTCACGAACGACGAAATCTCCCTCCTCAGAAGTTTGGAGAAAAAATCCCGCACCATCATCGGAAATTTCACTCACAAGCGCTACGACCGCTTGGAGACGAAAGGCTATATCAAGCGCTCATCGCAATCCCCGAGCATGCAGGACATCCTGTACGAGATAACCGACGCAGGGAAGGCTGCGCTGAGGGCTGCGGGTGGCGCCGCGGGTTGAAATAAGAACAAAAACCGTCTGGTCTATGCCAATCCGGTTTGCGCATGAGCCACGTCCCGACAGTGGCGTGGACCAGAGGGGATCCGTCAAAGAGCTATTCGTGGGCAACGCGGCGGCAGGGCTGCTCTGATGCGCATTAATATCTGGATCGTCCTCGCTGTCCTGCTTGCGCTCTTGGCCACCACGCGGCTCTTGCAATATCAGCATGAAACGCAACGCATCTGCGCGGATGACTCGGATTGAGGGTCGTTCCTAAGTTTGCGTCAGAAACATCAGCCGGATGGACATTCCAAGGGATCTGATGGTTAGGGGCGCGATAAAGCGGCCTTTCTACAAAGCTCGACGTCCTGGCCGTTTACACCTGGCTTGATGGTCAGCGCACTCGATGTTTTGGGCGCTCAAGAGGCGCTCGCGCCCATCGAATCCCCCGCCACCGCCTCACAGATGACATTGACTTGCACTTTCATCCCGAGATCGTCGTCCGGACTTCCAGCATAGGTGCCGGAGAGCGGAATTGCCTGGTTAGGATCACGCGCGACCGCGACGCGGATGAGATCGCGGTTTCCGATGATGCCGTTGGTGGGATCGAATTCGACCCAGCCGGCGCCCGGCAGATAGACCTGGCACCATGCGTGGGTCGAGCCGCCGCCGATAT
>VAZL01000228.1 GCA_005883445.1 Alphaproteobacteria bacterium
TGCGATTCGGTCTCTATCCCGCCGCGATCGCGCTGTGGGGGCGCGCGGGCGGCCCCGCCGTTTCTCCGCAAGAGATTCGCCTCGTCCACGGCGCCTTGTCTGCCGCCGGACGCGCGCCGATGCCCATCGACCGGGTGGCGATGGCCGCGCACGAGATGGGCCTGATCACCGGGGTATCCGTTCACGTCTTCAACCGTCGGCGGGCACAGTGGGCGCAGGCGGAGTTCGACGTTCCGACGGTGGGCCGCGAGCGCCTCAAGGCCGACGCCTTGGCCGTTTGCTACGGCGCCGGCGCGCCGCCCGAGCGCAAGGCCTTGATGACATCCGGCGGCTTCCACTTCGTCGAGCGCGCAAGCGTCTCCTATGCGCCGATGCGCAATATCGTCGGGCAAAACTACGTGTCGTCGATCGCCAATATCGTCGAAATCGCAGTCGACACCAAGACCGGCGGCGTGGAATTGCTGTCGCATCACTCGATCCTGGAGTGCGGGACCCAGGTCGTCCCGGAACTTGTGTCCGGCCAGCTTCAGGGCGGCTTGGCCATGGGCATCGGCCATGCGCTGCACGAATATCTGCCGCTCTACGAAGATGGACCGGGTGACGGCACCTGGAACTGGGATCGCTATCACCTGCCGCGCGCCTCCGAGGTCGCGGTCTGGAACCAAACCGCCGACGTCTTGCCCGCTCGGTCCTCCGAGGATCCCCCAAAGGGCATGGCGGAGGTGACCGTCATCGCCATTCTGCCGGCCATCGCGAACGCTGTGGCGCATGCGATCGGCCACCGGTTCTATGAAATGCCGATCACTCCCGACAAAATCCGAGGAGCGCTGTCATGACCGCGCGGCCGCTCTCGCTCACTGTCAACGGAAAACAGATCGTCCCGATCAACGTCCCCGACGACATGATGATGCAGGATTTTCTGCACGAATATCTCAACCTCACCGGCTCGCGCATGGGCTGCGGGGAAGGCGTTTGTCACGCCTGCACGGTCATTCTCGAAAATCCCGATGGCCGGCTGGAAGAGCATCGCACTTGCATCAGCGCAGCACATTTCTTCGCCGGCAAATCGGTCAAGACGATCGAGGGGCATGCCGAACGCGATGTCAGCGGCAAGGTGGTCAAGCTCACCGATGTGCAGCAGGCGTTCATGAAGCATTTCGCCTTCCAGTGCGGCTACTGTACGCCCGGCTTCGTGACCGCGACGACGGTGCTGATGGATCGCCTCCAGCGTGCGCCGGTGGCGCGCAAGGATTTGGAGCGGACGATCACGCAAGCGTTGGACCCGCACCTCTGCCGCTGCACCGGCTATGTGCGCTATTACGAGGCGGTGCGCGAGGTCATCCTGGCGGCGCCGGGCCTGGTCCGCGGCTAACCAGCGTCGCTTATTGTGCGCGATCGACGTGCTTGCTCGACTCCGCTGACCCCGTTGCCGGATCGAACGCGATGGTGCGCCGCCCGAGCGGCGCGGTGGCGGGTGAAATATCGCATTTGAGGAAGCAGCCCTTGCCGGCCGCGCCGACGAACTCCCCTCCCTCGGCGACCACTTCTCCGCGCACCAGCGTGGTGATCGGCCAGCCTCTGATCGTCATCCCTTCGTAGGGCGTATAGTCCATCGCATCGTGAATCTTCGATTGCGTGATGGTCACTTCCTTGTCCGCGTCCCAGATCGCGAGGTCGGCGTCGCTGCCGACCGCGATGGTGCCCTTGCGCGGATAAAGGCCGTAAAGCTTGGCGGCATTGGTCGCGCTCAGCGAGACGAATTTCGGAAGATCGATGCGTCCCTTGCCGACGCCTTCCGAAAAAAGGAGTGCAGTGCGCACCTCGAGGCCCGGAACGCCGTTCGCCACCTTCTTGAACGGCGCGTTTCGGCCGTGCTTCATCTTCCCTTCCGGATCGTGATAGCGGTAGCCGGCGTGATCGGAGGAGAAGACGTCGAACACGCCGGTCACGAGTCCTTGCCAGATCACCTCCTGGTTCGCTTTGTCGCGAGGTGGAGGACTGCACATGTATTTCGCGCCCTCGAAACCCGGCCGGTCGAGATCGTCCGCGGTGAGGAAGAGATATTGCGGGCAGGTCTCACCGTAGACCTTGAGCCCGCGCGACTTGGCCAAACGGATTTGCTCCATCGCCTCGCGCGCGGAGACGTGCACGATCAGGATCGGCACGTCGACCAGTTCGGCCAACGAGATCGCCCGCGACGTCGCCTCGCGTTCGGCGATCGGCGCATGTGCCATGCCATGAAAGCGCGGCGCGCTGTGGCCCGCCGCCAGCAGTTTTTCACTCAACCACGAGATCACGTCATGGTTCTCGGCATGAACCATGACCAGCGCGCGCTCGCGACGCGCCGTCGATAGCACCTCAAGAATCTGCCGATCGTCGAGCTTGAGCGCGTCGTAAGTGGTGTAGATCTTAAACGACGTGTAGCCGGCTTTGATCAGCGCTGGCAGCTCCTGGCCGGTGACCTGCTCGGTCGGATCGGAAATGATCAGGTGGAAGGCGTAGTCGACCGCGGCCTTGCGATCCGCGCAGGCGTGATAATCCTTGACCACCTGTCGCAGCGACATGCCGCGATATTGCGCGGCGAAAGGAATGACGGTGGTGGTGCCGCCGCAAGCCGCCGAGCGCGTGGCGGTGAAAAAATCGTCCGCCGTCATGACTCCCATGGACGATCGCTGCGCGATGTGACAATGGCTGTCGATACCGCCCGGCGTGACAATGCGGCCCTCGGCATCGATCTCCCGGCGGCCGGCGCCGACTTTCGCGCCGATCGTCACGACGCGGCCGTCGACCACTCCGATGTCGGCGCGGAAGACGTCGGACGCGGTCGCGAGCGTTCCGTTGCGTACGACCAGATCGTATTCGGCCATGATGC
Organism: Alphaproteobacteria bacterium; assembly: GCA_005883445.1. Taxonomy (GTDB): domain Bacteria; phylum Pseudomonadota; class Alphaproteobacteria; order Rhizobiales; family Xanthobacteraceae; genus VAZQ01. The sequence continues at coordinate 2,873 of VAZL01000228.1, forward strand.
TTGCGCCTCGAGATCAGATCGCGTGACGATTCCTGCTAGGCGACGGCGAGCCGGCGGCCGTTGACGCTTTCCCTCAAGCGTGTCTCGAGGCGGGACAGCAACCGGTCGAGTTCGGCTAGGTCGAGGGCGTCGAGCTTGGGACCCGGGGCGCGCACGGCCGCGGAGCGAATGGCCCCGCGCCGGCGCAGGATTTCCTTGC
>VAZL01000229.1 GCA_005883445.1 Alphaproteobacteria bacterium
AAGCGAAGGAGTGGTATAGGGCCGAAAACGGCGGGAAGCAAGCGGCAATCAAAAACAACGGTAGTATCTGGGTTTTGGTGACATGGCGACAATCATCAGCAACGGTGGGAAGGCTCGGGTAAGCGGTAAGAGGTAAACGCCGGTGAACGAGGCCATGTATGTATCGGGTCTCGCCCACGTGCTTTCGATCTCGGGTTATCACATGGCGGTGGTGGCTGGCGTCATGTTCTTTGCGTTCCGCGCGCTGTTTGCGCTGATGCCGGCCTTCAGCAGCCGCCATCCCATCAAGAAATGGGCGGCGCTTGCCGCCCTGATCGCGGCGGCATTCTATCTTCTGTTGTCGGGCGCGGAGGTTGCGACCCAGCGCTCCTTCATCATGATCGGCATCGTTCTCATCGGCGTGATGGTCGATCGCCCGACACTTACCTTCCGCACGCTCACGGTAGCGGCATTTGGCGTGCTGCTGCTCGCACCCGAAGCAATCGTTCACCCCAGCTTCCAAATGTCGTTTGCGGCAACGCTCGCGCTTGTCGCCGGCTATCAGCAGGGCCTGCCCTGGATGAGCAAGGGCGGCGATACCCCGCTCGCGGCGAAGATCGCGCTGTGGGGCGGCCGGGAGATCGCCGGCCTGTTGCTCGTCTCGCTGCTCGCCGGCACCGCGACCATCCCATACGTCGCCTATCACTTTCATCGCATATCTCCCTATGGCGTGATCGCGAATCTGGTGGCGATGCCGGTGGTGTCGGCCTGGGTCATGCCGGCGGGGATTCTTGGCCTGATAAGTATGCCGCTTGGCTTCGACGGCCTGTGGTGGCGGTTGATGGGGCAGGGCATCGACTGGATGATCTCCGTTGCGCTGTGGGTCACGAGTTTTCCCGGAGCGCTGGGCCGGATGGCGGCGTTCGGCACCGGCCCGCTGCTGCTGTGCACCGCTGGGCTCGCCGTGCTCTGCTTATTCAAGACGCCCTTGCGGTTCATCGGTGCCTTGCTGATCGGCGGCGCCATTGTGCTGATGATTCGGGCGCCCCAGCCCGATGTGCTGATTGCCGCCGACGGCAGCGCCACCGCCGTCCGTGGTGAAGATGGCCGCTTTTCCATGGTCAAATCGGGTGGCGACGTCTTTGCGTTGCGCGAATGGCTTGCGGCCGATGCCGATGCGCGCACGCCGAAGGACACTACGCTTGGCGACGGGATCAGATGCGATCCGGCGGGCTGCATCGGAAGGTTGCGCGACGGCTCGCTCGTCGCCATCGCGAAGACGAGCGAGGCGCTCGAGGAGGACTGCCGCCGCGCGGTGCTGGTAGTGAGTGCGCGCGATGCGCCGCCCGGTTGTGCCGCGCTTGTGGTCGACCGCCAGGTCTGGCAGCGCTCAGGCGCGATGGCGTTGCGTCGCCTCGGCGAGCGCTTTGAGATCACCGCCACCCGGCCTTTGGGCTATGACCGCCCGTGGAGACGCGCTGTCGCGCCAGAAAGCGACGCGCCCGCGCCGCCTCGCGCGATACCACCCCAGCCGCGCGACGCCACGCCGCGCGAAGACGATCTGGAGGCAGGCGACTGAGGCCGTTGTCCCGCTTCGAGGAAATGCGGGGATTGCGGTTAATAGCGTCGGAACAGCCCGACCAGCTTGCCCTGGATGCGCACGCGGTTGGGCGGGAGGATTCTGACCTCGTAGGCGGTATTGGCGGGCTCGAGCGCAATCGAGGCACCGCGGCGGCGGAAACGCTTGAGGGTCGCCTCTTCTTCGTCGATCAGTGCCACCACAATATCGCCGGTATCGGCCCCCTCGGTCTTCTTGAGCAGCGCGATATCGCCGTCGAGGATGCCGGCCTCGATCATGCTGTCGCCGCGCACCTCGAGCGCGAAATGCTCGCCGGTCGACAGCACGTCGGGCGGCATGTTGATAACGTGGCTCTTGGTCTGGATCGCCTCGATTGGTGTGCCGGCGGCGATGCGGCCCATGACAGGCACCGCCACCGGGCGTCCGCCTTCGTCCTCCGATGCGGTCCGCACCCGGCCGAGATTGCCCTCGATGACGCTCGGCGTGAATCCGCGTGCGCGGCCCGCGCCGATGCCGTGCGCAACCGACTCAGGCAGCTTGATCACTTCGATGGCGCGGGCACGATTGGGAAGACGGCGGATGAAGCCGCGTTCCTCCAGCGCCGTGATGAGACGATGGATCCCGGATTTGGAACGCAGATCGAGCGCGTCCTTCATCTCGTCGAAGGAGGGCGGCACGCCGGTCTCTTTTAGGCGCTCGTGGATGAAGCGCAGCAATTCGAATTGTTTGCGGGTCAGCATCTTGCATTTCCCCCATTGCGGCGGCGCCAAAAGACTCGCCGAAACAAATCATGAACAGACACTATATGTTCGATATGTGTTCCGCAACCATTTAATTTGGCGTGAACGCGTCAAAGAAACCCCAAGAGCTTGCGCCCCGCAGCGGTGCATCTGGCGTGCCGGGGCTGACCGAAACCGGTGTCCTTTGGCCGATTGAGTGGGCCTTTGGACGAGTCACCACGGGTGGCTCTGCGCGGGCTAGTCTCGCGTTCGCGATATAGCAGCGGGCCACGCCACATCTTGCTGGCGTCGCCCTCGACCATGGCCTTCCCATCGCCGCTGGCGCTAGGGCACGAGCCTGATGATGGAACAGCGCTCGCCCGCCTTAACGGGCGGGGCGTGCGGTTCGCGAACAAGCAGGCAGTCCGCGCGCGCGAGCAGCATGAGCATGGAACTGTCCTGCGCCCGCGCCGGCGTCGCGATCGGGACGCCATCGGGACCGGGCGCTAGCGTGGCGCGCAGGTAGTCGGCGCGCTCGTCGTTTTCGGCGAGGTCACAGCCGAGCACGGCTGATTCGATTTTCGGCTCGCAATCGCTGCGGCCGGCGAGCCGGCGGATCAGCGGCACCAGAAACAGCACCGAGCACACATAGGCCGACACCGGATTGCCCGGCAGGCCGAGCACGCGCATGCCCTTGAGCAGCCCGAACATCATCGGTTTGCCCGGTCGCATCGCGATCCGCCAGAACGAGACGCGCACGCCGCACCCCTACGGCGGTCTCGGCAAGGCGGTCGGGCACGATGCCAAGGTCGACGACTTCACACCCCTCCCGGCGCGCGAGCGCCATCGTGGCGTAGCCGTTGGAATAGACGATTTCGCCGAAACCCGGCGTGGTGCCGGGCATGACCAATTCGTCGCCGGTTGCGAGCACCGCTACCTTGGGGCGCCGATGCACCGGGACGGTCGGATGATTCATGGCGGCCGCAAGCGCGAGATCGCGGTCGGTAAGACGATGACCTTTGGCGAGCAGCACCTCGCCGCGCTTGAAGTCGAGGCCCTCGACGCGGACGTGCTTGCCTTTGCTCGAAGCGGTGGTGACAATGACGGCGTCGCCATCGCGCGCCGTGTTCTCCTGGATCACGATCGTGTCGGTGCCGGGCGGTAGCACGCCGCCGGTGAAGATGCGCGCAGCTTCGCCGGCCCCGACCGCGCCTTGAAACGGATGTCCGGCTGCGACTTCGCCGACAAGTTTGAGCTTGACCGGCGTCCTGGCGACGTCCGCCGAACGCGCTGCGTAACCATCCATGGCCGAGACGTCGGCCGGCGGCTGGGTGCGCAACGCCGCGACGTCAGCGGCGAGCACGCGTCCGTGGGCCTCGGTGAGCGGTGTGGGCTCGGCCGCTAACGGCTCGGCGTCCGCGAGCACGCGGGAGAGCGCCTCTGCGACCGGCATCAGCGCCACGGCTCACTCCTGTGCCCGATAATGCCCTGACCTTCCGCCGCGCTTCTCGAGCAGGCGGATGCCCTCGATGCGCATGCCACGCTCGATCGCCTTGACCATGTCGTAGATGGTCAGGCAGGCGACGGCGACCGCGGTCAGCGCTTCCATCTCGACCCCGGTCGGCCCGGTGACTTTGACGCTGGCGCGCACCCGAAAGCTGGGCGGCTTGCGTTCGGGCTCAATGTCGACAGCAACGTTCGAGACGGGCAGGGGATGACAGAGCGGGACCAACTCATGCGTGCGCTTTGCCGCCATGATGCCGGCGATGCGGGCAGCGCCGAGTACGTCGCCCTTCTTCGCGTTGCCTGCGAGCACCAGGTCGAGCGTCTTTGCTGTCATCACGACGCGGCCCTCCGCTATGGCCTTGCGCTCGCTCGGCGTCTTCGCCGACACGTCGACCATGCGCGCTTGGCCGCCTCGACCCAGATGGCTCAGCTTGGACGCGCGCGCCACCGCTTCACTCCGCGGCGCCGACCCGGCGCTCCTTGCGAATGAGCGCACGCGTCGCGGCCTCGACGTCGCGTTCGCGCATGAGGCTTTCGCCGACGAGCAAGGTCGAAATGCCGACCGTCGCCAAGTCATGGAGATCGGCAGGCGAAAAGATTCCGCTCTCGCCCACGATAATACGGCCAGGAGGGACCCTCGGCGCCAGGCGCCTGCTGGTGGCGAGCGTCGTCTCAAAGGTCTTGAGGTTGCGGTTGTTGATGCCGATCAGCCGCGAGCGCAGGCGCAGCGCGCGTTCGAGTTCCTGTTCGTTGTGGACTTCCAGCAGGACGTCCATGCCGAACGCTTGCGCGGCCTCCTCGAGATCCTGTGCCGCGCGGTCGTCGACCGCCGCCATGATGATCAAGATACAATCAGCCCCCCACGCCCGCGCCTCAGCTATTTGATAGATGTCGTACATGAAATCCTTGCGCAGGACCGGAAGCTTGGTCGCGGCGCGAGCGGCGACGAGGTCTTCGGCCTTGCCTTGGAACGAGGGCGCATCGGTGAGCACCGAGAGGCAAGCCGCACCCCCCCGCTCGTAGGCGCGCGCCAATGCAGCTGCATCGAAATCAGCGCGGATCAGGCCTTTCGAGGGGCTCGCCTTCTTGATCTCGGCGATCAGGGCATAGTTGCCGGCGGCGAGTGCCTTGGCGATGGCGGCGATGAATCCGCGTGGGGCAGGAGCCGATCTGGCGGCGGCCTCGATCGTGGCGAAGGAACGGGCGCGCTTGGCAGCCGCGATCTCTTCGCGCTTGTAGGTCTCGATGCTGGTGAGAATGTCCGCCATGCCGGCTACTCGGCCCTCGGGTTCGCCTGCTCCGCGGGAAGACCGATTGCGTGATCCTCACGCATTCGAAATCGCGACCAGTTGCTGGAGTCGACTTGCGGCTTCGCCGGAATCGATCGACGTCTGTGCGAGTGCCAGCGCTTGCTTGAGATCCTTGGCGCGAGCCGCGACCACCAGCGCCGCGGCCGCGTTGAGAACGGCGACATCGCGGAAAGGCCCTTGCTTACCTTTGAGCACGTCGACGAGCGCCTGCGCGTTCTCCTTGGCCTCACCGCCGCGTAGGGCTTCGGACTTGACCCGCTGCAATCCCATCTCCTCGGGTGTGATCTCGAAGGTACGCACTGCGCCGTTCTCGAGCGCCGCGACATGGGTTGGCCCCGCCGTCGTGATCTCGTCGAGACCGTCCGAGCCGTGGACGACCCACACCGACTCGGAGCCGAGATTTTTCAGCACGTGAGCAAGCGGCTCGATCCATTGGCGCGAGAACACGCCGACCATTTGCCGCTTGACGCCGGCGGGGTTAGAGAGGGGGCCCAGCAGGTTGAAGATGGTGCGAGTGCCAAGTTCGACCCGCGTTGGGCCGACATTTTTCATCGCTGGGTGGTGCGCGGGCGCGAACATGAAGCCGATGCCGGCCTGCTTGATGCACCGACTGACGCCCTCCGGCGTCAATTCGATGTTCACCCCGAGCGCCGCGAGCACGTCGGCAGCGCCCGAGCGCGAGGAGAGCGCCCGGTTGCCGTGCTTGGCAACGGGAACGCCCGCCCCCGCCACGATCAAGGCAGCGCAGGTCGAGATGTTGAACGAGCCGGAGGCATCGCCGCCGGTGCCGACGACGTCGATGGCATCGGCCGGGGCCCGCACGCGCAGCATCTTTTCCCGCATCGCGGTCACCGCGCCGGTGATCTCGTCGACCGTCTCGCCGCGCACGCGCAGAGCCATCAACAGGCCGCCCATTTGCGAGGGCGTCGCTTCGCCCGACATCATGGTATCGAAGCCGCGGGCGGCCTCCTCGCGGCTCAGCGCCGCGCCGGTCGCAGCCTTGGCGATCAATCCTTTGAACTCGTCGGTCACGTTCGCGTCTCACAACACACGGCGCGTTGCCCGAAGCCCGGCCGGTTGCCTCCCGGTCGAAGCGTTCCAAGCCGCAGCGATCTCGAGAAAGTTCCGCAAGATGAGATGGCCATGCTCGGAGGCGATGCTCTCGGGGTGAAACTGAACCCCGTGCACCGGAAGCGTGCGATGTACAAGCCCCATGATCAAGCGATCATCGGTCTCGGCGGTCACCGCCAGCTGGTCCGGCAAGCTCGCTCGTTCGATCACGAGCGAATGATAGCGCGTGGCCTTGAACGGCGCATTGAGGCCGCGAAAGATGCCCTCTCCCTGGTGTCGGATCACGGAGAGCTTGCCATGGACCTGCACCGGAGCGCGCACCACGCGGCCCCCGAAAGCCTGTCCGATCGCCTGATGGCCGAGACAAACGCCGAGCACCGGGATCGTCGGGGCGACTTTGGCGATGAGCTCGAGGCAGATGCCGGCGTCGCTCGGTGTGCGCGGGCCGGGCGATAGCACGATGGCCTCCGGCTCCATGGCTATGACCCGATCGGCCGCGACCTTGTCGTTGCGGTAGACCAGGACATCCGCCCCTAGTCCGCCTAGATAGTGGAACAGGTTGAACGTGAAGCTGTCGTAATTGTCGATCAGGACGATCATGCTTTCCGTGCCCGGTCAGGGTCTTAGACGCGGGTTTTGAGGGAATCAAGGCGCTGGGGGCTTGCCTCGCCCGCCGCTCTCTCGCGCAGCGCGCGAGGCGAGCAAATCGGACGCCGTTCGCATTCCCGCGCAAGGAGGGAGACGGTCTTATGACGATCAGGCGCACTTGGCTTGCCCTGGGACGGCATGCCGTTTGTTTAGCCATCGCGGGCGCGTTTCTCGTTTCGGCCACGGTCGATCAAATCGTCGCTGGACGAGATCGAATCCTCCGTCGGCAGCGACGAGATCACCGCTGAAGCGCTGGCAACTTTTCGGCAAACGCTCAACACGGCGACGGACGCACTGCGGACCAAGGTCGACGAACTCGAGCCACGCACCCGCGAGGCGGAGGAGCGCTTGAAGCAGCTTGGCCCCCCGCCCGCCAAGGATGCGGCCCCCGAGAGCGCCGATATCGCCAACGAACGCGAAGAGCTCACCAAGCAATTCAGCGAACTCGATGGCGAATTGAAACAGGCTCGGGTCTTGTTGCTCAGGGTCGACCAATTGAGCGACCGTGTGTCTCAGAAACGTCATTCTCTGTACGCCAGCGAGCTGTTCGCGCGCAGTCCAACTGTGCTCGATCCTTTCTTCTGGTTGGAGACTTTCCAGGCTTTGCCGAAGGAGGTGCGGACCGCAAAGGCGCTGCTCGAAACATGGTTCGGCGAACGCGGTGATCGCCTGCGCTGGACCGCAGGCGCCTTGATCATAATTGGGGTCATTGCGCTTGCGGTCGGATTGACGCGATGGTGGTTTCCCCGCTTTGTCGCCCAACCGATGGACACGCCGTCGGCCAAAGCGTGGGCGGCCTTGTGGGTGTTCGTTTGGTTCGCGGCGCGCACGCCGTTGGCGGCCGGCGCAGCTCTGTTGGCATTTGATGCGCTAGGGCTGTTGACAGCACGCCTTGAGCAAATCGGCGAAGGACTTGTTGCGGGCATAGCGGCCGCGACGTTCGGCCATGGCGTGGCGCGCGGACTGCTTGCGCCCAAGGAGCCCGAACGGCGACTTGTGCAAGAAGACGACGCCACCGCGCTCTGCTTCTACAACCATCTGGTCTGGTCGGCGCGCGCACTCGGGGTCCTGGTCGTCTTGCAGGTCGTGCACAAGACCTTGTTCGCACCACTCATCATCACGGTCGCCACGAACGCGGCGTTCGCGGCGGTTACGGCCGCGTTCTTGACTCACCTCGTCATTCGCTTGGGGAAAATCAAGAAAGATCGCGGCGAGGCGCTGCTTGCCGCGTCATGGGCCCATCCACTCGGCTTGCTGATGGCTGTGTTGATCTCGCTGGCGCTCGTCGCTGGCTACGCGGGCCTGGCCGCCTTCGTAGCATTGCGGGTCATTGTCGCGGCAGCGGTATTCGGGGCGCTATACCTGCTGATGGTCATTACCCATACGCTGTTGGCGACGGTCGGCGAGCAA
>VAZL01000528.1 GCA_005883445.1 Alphaproteobacteria bacterium
CGGGCATTGGGACGATTTCGCCATTATCGCGGCGCTGTTGTTCTTCAACGCCGGGCTCGAATTCTGGCAGGACCGCAAGGCCTCCAATGCGCTGGCCGCGCTGAGGAAGGGGCTCGCCCCCGAGGCCACCGTGATGCGCGACGGCAAGTGGCAAACGGTTGCGGCTGCGACGCTGGTGCCCGGCGACATCGTCAAGATCAGGCTCGGCGTCATCGTGCCCGCCGACCTGCGGCTTGTCGGCGGCGATTACGCCTCCATCGACCAGGCGGCGCTGACCGGCGAATCCTTGCCGGTCGCGAAGAAGGTGGGCGACGAGGCCTATTCGGGCAGCATCGTCAAGCAAGGCGAGATGCAAGGCGTCGTCATCGCGACCGGCGCCAACACGTTCTTCGGCCGCACCGCCAAGCTCGTGGCCGGCGCCGGCGCCGTGAGCCACGCCCAGAGGGCGATGTTCGAGATCGGAAACTTCCTGATCATCGTCGCCGTCGCGCTGGCGCTGATCATGGTCGCCGTCCAGGTCTATCAGGACATCGTCATCACCGACGACTGGGGACTTGAAGACGCGCTCGGCATCCTGCAATTCGTCCTCGTTCTGCTGGTCGCATCGATCCCGGTGGCCATGCCGGCGGTGTTCTCCATCACCATGGCATTGGGCGCGCTGGCGCTGTCGAAACAGAAGGCGATCGTCTCCAAGCTGTCCGCCATCGAGGAAATGGCCGGGGTCGACATTCTGTGCTCGGACAAGACCGGGACCTTGACCAAGAACCAGCTCACGCTCGGCGATCCGATCCTGTTTTCGGCCAAAAGCGCGCAGGATTGCATCCTGGCCGCCGCCTTGGCTTCGAAGATCGAGGATCGCGACGCCATCGACACCGCGGTGATCGCGGCGCTGAAGGATCAGAGCGCGCTCAAGACCTACAAGCAGGTGAAATTCGTGCCCTTCGATCCCGTCAGCAAGCGCACCGCGGCGACAGTTATCGACGCGCAGGGCAAAAGCGTCGTGGTCACCAAGGGGGCGCCGCAGGTCATCGTCGATCTCGCCAAGCCGCCGGCCGACGTCGCGCAGCGGGTCAAGACAACGGTCGACGAGCTCGCCGCCAAAGGCTCGCGCGCGCTCGCCGTCGCGCGTTCCGAGGACGCAGGGCAGAGCTGGGCGCTGCTCGGCATATTGCCGATGTTCGACCCGCCGCGCGAGGATTCCAAAGCCACGATCGAGATGGCGAACGAAAAGGGCGTGCGGGTCAAGATGGTGACCGGCGACGATACCGCCATCGCGATCGAGACCGCGCGCCTGCTCGGCATGGGCACCCACATCATCCCGGCCGCCGAGGCCTTTCCCAAGGACATGGATCCCAACCACGTCCCGCCGGAAATCGCCGACGCCATCGAGCGGGCTGACGGTTTTGCGCGCGTGTTCCCGGAGCACAAATACGCCATCGTCAAGGCGCTGCAGGCGCGCGGTCACTTGGTTGCGATGACCGGCGACGGCGTCAACGATGCGCCGGCGTTGAAACAAGCGGATTGCGGCACTGCCGTGTCGGGAGCCACCGACGCCGCGCGCGGCGCCGCGGCGCTCATTTTGACGGCGCCGGGCCTCTCCGTCATCAACGATGCGATCGACGAGGCCCGGCGCATCTTCGGTCGGATCACCACCTACACGATCTACCGCATTGCGCTGACCATGGACATCATGTTCGTGGTCGTGCTGTCCACCATCTTTCTCGACTTTGCGCCGCTGACCGCGATGATGATCGTCGCCATGTCGCTGCTCGACGACGTCCCGATCATGACCATCGCCTACGACAATACTCCCGTGAGCGCGAAGCCGATCCGCTGGCACATGCCGCAGCTCCTCAGCGTCGCGACCGTGCTCGGCGTGTTCTCGATCGTCGAAACATTCGGGCTCCTCTTGATCGGCATCCGGGTGCTTTCGCATCCGCACCTGCAGGACTATTTCGGGCTGGCGAGCGAGGATCAGCTGCAGACCGTGATGTTCCTCCAGCTGGTGGCGGGCGGCCACTTGTTGCTGTTCATCACCAGGAGCGAACGCTGGTTCTTCCTGCCCCCATTCCCGGCGATGCCGCTATTTACCGCGATCGTGCTCACCCAGATCCTGGCGGTGCTGATGTGCGGCTTCGGCTGGCTCGTCCCGTCGATCCCGTGGACCCTGATCGGATGGGTGTGGCTCTACAACATCGCCTGGATGTTCGTGCTCGGCGGCGTTCGACTGCTGAGCGAGCGCTTCGCCGCCTACCGGACCGCGCGGCAGGCAAGGAGCGTGCACATCGTGAACCAATCGCTTCGGCTGCACGCATCATCGTAATGGGAGCATCGAAGATGAATTATCGAAAGAAGTTTTTGGTCGAGCCCGGAGCGAAGGTTCGGCTGTCGAAAATCGATGCGTCCTACACGGGCAAGAACGAGACCCACGAGAAGGCTCTGCCCAAGATCCAAGCCCATATCGAACGCATGGACACGCTGCAGTACCTGCTTTACGCGGACGGCAGCCAATCCCTTCTCGTCGTGCTGCAGGCGCTCGACGCGGCCGGCAAGGACGGCGTCGTTCGGCATGTGTTCAGCGGAATGAACCCGCAAGGGACGTTCGTCTTCGGATTCAAGCAGCCGAGCAAAGAGGAAGCCGCGCACGATTTCCTCTGGCGCGTCCACTCACGCACGCCGGCCAAAGGCGAAGTGGTGATCTTCAATCGATCGCATTACGAGGATGTGATGGTAGTGCGCGTGCACAAGCTCGTGCCACGTTCGGTGTGGTCGAAACGCTACGATCTGATCAACGACTTCGAAACGATGCTGTCGCAAAACGGCGCGACCATTCTGAAGTTCTTTCTGCACATCAGCCCGGAAGAGCAGCTGGCGCGCTTCAAGCAGCGGCTCGACGACCCGTCGCGGAATTGGAAGATCAGCGAAAGCGACTATTCCGAACGCGAGCTGTGGCCGCAATACGTGGAGGCGTACGAGGACGCCATGGCCCTGACGAGCACGAAGCACGCCCCCTGGTACGTCATTCCGGCAAACCACAAGTGGTTCCGCAACCTTGCGATATCGCAGATCATCGCCGATACGATGGATGGGATGGGCTTGCAGCTGCCACCCCCGCGCGTGAACATCGCGGACATCCGCCGCAAGTACCATGCGGCGGAGCGCGAGGCCAAGGACGGCGAGAAGCGCCGCAACAAGGCGGCTGAAAAGGTCAAATAGCGCAACCGAAATGCCGAACATCATGAGCACCGTTCGACTGTCTTGCGTCGCGTTGCTGCTCGCATTGGGTCTTTCGGAATGCTCCCGAGACCGGCCTTTACGCCTTTGCGGCCGGTTCGCTCGCCTTCGCCGCCTTCGGCGCCAACCGCTTCATGTCGGTGGCGGCCGATTCCACCATCGCGCCGATCTTCGCCGGCGGACTTGCATCCTTCGCCGCCCTCGGCACCCCGCACTATGCCGAGCTGGTCACGCTGCTCGCGCTGATGGTCGGCGTCATTCTGGTGATCGTCGGCTTGCTGCGGGCGGGCTGGCTCGCGACCCTGCTGTCGATCCCCGTGACGACGGGGTTTCTGGCGGGCATCGCCATCCACATCATGGTGGGCGAGCTTCCGACGCTGCTCGGCATATCCGAGGAGCGGGGGCAGCTGCTGCTGCGTCTCTTTCACATCCTCGGCCGCCTGGACGAAGCCAATCCCTATACGCTCGCGCTCGGCGCCGGCGTGCTGATCGTGACCTTGGGCACGGCCAGGATCAGCGCGAAGGTTCCTGGCGCGCTGATCGGCTTGGTGGGGGCGGGCGTCGCCGTGGCGCTGTTTCATCTCGAGAGCCGCGGCGTGAGTCTGCTGAGCCCGCTCCACTTCGAGCTGCCGCGCCCGGCGCTTCCGTACTTGCCCGACACCCGCGAGATGGCCCGGCTTCTACCGCTGGCCCTCATCGTCGCCATGGTCTGCATCATGCAGACCTCCGCGGTCGCGAGCACCTTTCCATCGGAGGAGGGTCGGCCGGACGATGCCAGCCGCGACTTTGCCGGCGTCGGCGCCGGCAGCATCGTGGCAGGCTTGACCGGCTCCTTCCCCGTCGATGCCAGTCCGCCCAGCACCGCCATCGTCGTCGAATCCGGCGGACGCTCGCAGGTCGCCTCGATCACCGCCGTCGCCCTCATGATCGTGCTCTTCCTCCTGGCGGCGGGCCTGCTGGCCTATCTGCCCCATGCGGCGCTCTCCGGAATTCTCTTCTACATCGCCGTCAAGATTTTTCGTCTCAACGAAATGATCCGCATCTACCGCCGCGGCGGGCTCGAGATCCTGCTGGTGGCGGCGAGCTGCGGGCTGGTCGTGGCGCTCCCGATCGAAACCGGCATGCTGCTGGCGATCGTGCTGTCCTTCGTGCACAGCCTGTACTTCGTCGTCCGACCCTATTGCGTGGAACTGGCGCGCGTGCCGGGAACCACCGTGTGGTGGCCGCCCGGCCGGGGCGAGAAGCGCGAGCATGAGCCGGGCGTCCTCGTCTTTGCGACGGCGGCGCCGCTGACCTTCACAAACGCCCAGTACATCAGCGACAAGATCATGCGCGCGCTCGACGCGGCGCCCGCGCCGGTGAAACTGCTGGTGATCGAGGCCAGCGGCATGATCGACATCGACTATACCGGCTCGCAGATCCTGCAGCGGACTATCGCGGAGCTGCGCTCCCGCTCCATCGGCGTCGCCATCGCCCGGCTGTCGGACCCGCAGGCCCAGGCGCAGGCGAGCCAAACCGGGCTGATCGCAGCGCTCGGACCGGAGCGCGTTTTCAGAAGCGTCGAAGAAGCCGTGCGCCAGCTGCGTCCGGGTGCGAAGCCGGATGATCTCGGCAAGAAAGCTGGCGCCGCAGAAGGCTCTCCGTCGGGAGCGCCTTGAGCTTGTCTTCCCTGAGCTACCCCTGCTGCCCGATCGACATCGAACTCTCGGGCCTTCGCGAGAACACTAACCGCCTTTTCCCCAGAAAATGTCGTAAGCCCGATCAAACGCGACGACCATTAAACACGCCGACTTGCCTTGGCATGTGAACTGGTGCGGCATGCGGCCCCCCATGATGGCAAACCCACCTGGCCCGAGCCGTGTGGGCCGGTGATCCGCCATCTCGGCCAGGACGGCGCCGTTGATGACGATCAGCTGCTCCTCGGCGGTATGGAAATGCCAAGGTACCACGCATCCGGGGAATGCCTTTAAGATCAGCGTCGAGCGACCGGTCGTGGGATCACCGCTTTCGATCGCCGACTGCAGACACTTCACGTCGTTGTCCGGCGAAAATTTCACCGATGAGAGGGGCTTGATGGCGCCCGTTGCCCTATCTTCGGCGAGGGCCGCGCCGCCGATGAAGACAGCGACGCATGCCGCCAGCGTCCGGTTCGTCTGCTGTTTCATGCCGCATCCCTGAGCTTAAGGCTTTGAGATTGGAACCCGTTAGCAAATGACCGCTTCGGATCGAACGGGTCGTTTCGCGTTGCCCGTGCAATATCCGATGACCGACACGGGCAGACCTCGGCGCGTCAATGCCGTGGGCTCGAAAGCACCAGACGCGAGCTAGCCCTGCCGGCCGATCGAGATCACCGCTTCGTCGGTTCGCCGGCCGTCGATGTCCCAGAACTTCTGGAAATCGGGCCCGTCGAGATAGGCGAGCTCCTGCCCGACATTGGCGAGCGTGGTCATGAATTGATCCGATTGCGCCGCCTTGCCGATAGCAGCGCGCAGCGTCGTCACGATATCCGGCGGCGTGCCTTTCGGCGCGAATATCCCGACCCAAAGATAGTATTCGACGTCGAAGCCGAGCTCCTTGAGCGTCGGCACATCGGGCAACGACTTCGAGCGCGCGGCGCTGAACACGGCGAGCGGGCGCAGCTTGCCAGCTTTGATGTGCGGCAGCGTGGCCGACACCGATTGGGTCGTAACCTGCGCATTGTTGCCGAGGATGGCGACGATGGCCGGGCCGCCGCCATTGGTCGGCAGATGCCGCAGCCGCAACGGGCCGGTCGCCTTTTCCAGATACGCCAGCGGCAGGTGGGACGCGCCATAGAGCCCGCCGGAACTGAACACGAGGGTGTCCGGATGCGCCTTGGCAGCCGCGATGAACTCGCTCAGCGTCTTGGGAGGTTGCTGGTCGTTGATGAGGAGCAAGATCGGTTCCGCAACCAGGCGCGCGAGTGGAATGAAGTCGGCGCGGGTGACCTTGGTATAGCCATCGGGCTTGGCGGCGGCGACGAACTGGGCGCCGACCTGTCCGGCGGCGCCGGCCTTGGTCTCGACCACCACCGGCTGCTTGAGGATCGGCTCCATGGCCGCGGCCAGCGGCCGCGTCACGATATCGTTGGCGCCGCCGGGCGGAAACGCGTTGATGATAGTGATCGCGTGGGAGGGAAAAGCCTCCTGCGCAAATACTGGTGCGGCCGCGAGCGCGCTCGCGGCGGACCCGATGAGGAAACGACGGCGGTCCATGCGTTGCCCTTTCGAAGCGGGGCCCCCCGATGGCTCCCGCGATCAAGGAGAGTATTCGCGCATTACGGGTGTCCTGCAAGACAGGCGCAGATGGCGGTTCAGGGTCAAACTGATACAGGCTCACCGTAAACGCGGAAACGTCGTGACCCACCTCTGCTTCCAGCAAATTACTGCTACGCTTGCTTCGCGGTCGGTGGTGATCATGACCTCGGCTTTGTAAGCACAACGTGCGTGGCGTTCGTCGTGGGAGCGTGCTCGCTGCACTCATAACCGAGCTTGGCTGCATCGATACCGGCGAGAAGGTGTTCCCCGGAGCCGAGGAGGACCGGGGAAATGGCGAGGTGCATCTCATCGATGAGTCCCGCGCGCAGGTATTGCCGGATTGTCGCGACGCCGCCGCCCAGCCGGACGTCTTGATCATTCGCGGCTTCGCTGGCGCGTTTCAGTGCAGCGTGGATGCCATCGGTGACGAAGTGGAAGGTGGTGCCGCCGTTCATGGTGATCGATGTCCGGGGGTGGTTGGTGAGCACGAAGACGGGGGTGTGGTACGGCGGGTCGTCGCCCCACCATCCCTTCCAGCTCTCGTCGGGCCAGGGTCCCCGGATCGGCCCGAACATGTTTCGGCCCATGATCCACGCTCCGATATTGCTGAACCCGCGCGCCGCGAAGTCGTCGTCGATGCCTGTCGTGCCGCCGTCACTTCCAAACATCTGCCGAAACGTACGGGTGGCGAAGGCCCATTCGTGCAATGCAACGCCGCCGACGCCGAGCGGGTTGTGGACGTCCTGGTTGGGCCCAGCGCCGTAGCCGTCGAGTGATATGCTGAAGCCATGGACGCGAAGCTTGGGCATGGATAGGGCCTGCTGTTTGCACTAGCTCAGCGCTAATACCTCGCGTTTCCCGGCGTTCGCGGGAACGGGATCGCGTCGCGCACGTTGGCAAGCCCGGTGACGTAGGCGAGGGTGCGCTCGAAGCCCAGCCCGAAGCCCGCGTGCGGCACCGTGCCATAGCGGCGCAAGTCCCGGTACCAAGCGTAGTGCTCCTTGTCGATGCCGCGCTCCGCCATGCGCGCATCCAGCACCTCGAGCCGCTCCTCGCGCTGGCTGCCGCCGATGATCTCGCCGATCCCGGGTGCGAGCACGTCCATGGCCGCGACCGTCCTGCCGTCGTCGTTCCCCCGCATGTAGAACGCCTTGATGTCCTTCGGGTAGTTCATCACGATCACCGGCTTCTTGGCGTATTTTTCCGTGAGATAGCGCTCGTGCTCGGACTGCAGATCCATGCCCCACTTCACCGGGAACTCGAACTTCTCCTTCGCCTGCTCGAGCGCCGCGATCGCCTCGCCGTAATCCATGCGCACGAACTGCGAGCCGACGATGCCCTCGAGCTTGGCGATGAGCCCCTTCTCGATCCGTTCGTCGAAGAACGCGAGGTCTTCCTGCCTTTCCTTCAGCAGCGCCTCCAAGGTGAACTTCAGCAGCGCTTCCGCCAGGGTCGCATTGTCAGAGAGGTCGGCGAAAGCGATCTCCGGCTCGATCATCCAGAACTCGGCGAGGTGGCGGCTGGTGTTGGAGTTCTCCGCGCGGAACGTCGGCCCAAAGGTGTAGACCTTGGTGAGCGCGAGGCAATACGCCTCCACGTTGAGCTGTCCCGACACCGTCAGAAACGCCTCGCGGCCGAAGAAGTCTTTAGCGAAATCCACCCGGCCCTCGGGCGTGCGCGGCAGGTTGGCGAGATCGAGGGTCGACACCCGGAACAGCGCCCCCGCGCCCTCCGCGTCGGATGCGGTGATGATCGGCGTATTGACCCAGAAAAAGCCATTCTCGTCGAAGAACCGATGGATCGCCTGCGCCAGCGTGTGCCGCACCCGCGTCGCCGCCGCAATCGTGTTCGTCCGCGGCCGCAAGTGCGCCACGTCGCGCAGGAACTCCAGCGAATGCGCCTTCGGCTGGATCGGATACGTATCCGGGTCCTCCACCCAGCCGACCACCTTGATCGCGCTCGCCTGCATCTCGAACGGCTGCCCCTTCGCGGGTGACGGCACGATCGTCCCCGTCGCCTCCAGCGCGCAACCGGCCGTGAGCTTCAAGACCTCATCGGTGTAGT
>VAZL01000529.1 GCA_005883445.1 Alphaproteobacteria bacterium
ACACATGTTGAACGTCCCCTCGCCGCCGGTCAGCCCGTCGCCGGCGCCCTTGCCCATCTCGTAGCGATACACCAAGCTGTCGGAAACCAGCTCCGCCATCGTGCGGTTGATCGTCCCGATCATGCGCGGGTCGGTCGGCGAGATGAAGAACACCAGCGGCATGATGAGGTTGGCCGCGTCCAGCGCGTCGGTGCCGAAATACTGCACGAACGTCCGCCGCTCCGCGTCCCAGCCGTGCGTCATCACCGCTTCGTAGATGCGGTCGCGCTCCGCGAGCAAGCGGGCACGATCCAGCGGCAGACTGCGCTTCGTTGCCAACCTGATCGCGCGGTCGAGTGCCACCCAGCACTGCACCTTTGAGTAGATGAACTGCTGCTGGCCGCCGCGCACCTCCCAGATGCCGTCGTCGGGCTTCATCCAGTTGTCTGCAACCCAGTCGATCACCCGGCGGACGTGGCACCACGAGTCATACGCCATCGGCGAACCGTACTTGTCGTACAGGTAGACCGAATCCATCAGTTCGCCGTAGATGTCGAGCTGCAGCTGCTCGCAAGCGCCGTTGCCGACGCGCACCGGGCGCGAGCCGCGGTAGCCCTCCAGGTGGTCGAGGGTCTCCTCAGGCATCTCGTGCCGGCCGTCGATGCCGTACATGATCTGCAAGGGGCCAAGACGGGCTCCTTCGATGGCGCGCTGCTCCAGCCAGCCCATGAAGCTCTCGGCCTCGCTCGTCATCCCCAGGCGCAGGAAGGCGTACAGAGTAAACGCCGCGTCGCGGACCCAGGTGTAGCGGTAGTCCCAGTTGCGCACCCCGCCGATCTCTTCGGGGAGGCTGCACGTCGGTGCCGCGACGATCGCCCCGGTCGGCGCGAAGGTCAGCAACTTCAGCATCAGGGCCGAGCGGTTGACCATCTCGCGCCAGCGGCCATCGTAGCGGCACTTGCTCACCCAGCGCCGCCAGAACTCGAGGGTCTGCGTCAGCAGCTCGGTGCCGACGAGCCGTGCCTCCATCAGCCCGGAGTCGCCATCACCCTCGACCTGGCGCAGGATGAACGTCGATGGCTCGCCCGGGTGCAGCAGGAACTCGGTGGCGACCCCCGTGCCCTGGCGCGCCAGCGGAAAGCGGCTGACCAGCGAGAAGCGCATGCCGGGGGCCTCAAACACCGCGCCGCGGCCTTCCAGAGTGACCTGATGCGGCCGCCGCGCGTAGTCGAAAGCGGGTTGGCATTCGAGCCGGAAGCGCACCGCCCCGCGCACGGCTCGCACGACGCGAACGATCTGGTGCGTCTTCTTGCCGTGGCTCGGGTCCTGGACCGGCATGAAGTCGACCACTTCGCCGACCCCCTCGGGGCTGAGGAAGCGCGTCAACAGCACGTTGCTGTCGGGCAGGTACATCTGCTTGTGCTGGGCCTCGTAGAGGCTGGCGATCTTGAAGAAACCTCCTTTGTGCTCGTCGAGAATCGCGGCGAAGATGCTTGGCGAGTCGAACTGCGGCAGGCAGCACCAGTCGATCGAACCGTCCATGCCCACCAGCGCGACCGTGTGCAGGTCGCCGATGACGCCGTAGGACTCGATCGGCTTATAGGCCATTTCGTCACCGGCCTTTCAAAGAGTGGGATTGAAACGCGGTCGGGATCATTCTCGGCATTCGGACCGAAAATCTCAATTCCAAGCTGCTCCGGCTCGGCGCTGCTGATGAACACAAGCGGGATCGTCTGGGTTGCTTTTTTTGCGAGTCTTCGCGGAATCGAGTGGGTGATTTTGGGGGGTGGGTGGATGGCTGACAAACCTGTGCATTGTGTAGGGATTTTGCATTACGGCTGGGCCTGGATTTGGCATGCAAGTCGGATGGTAGGATAACGAAGGCGGCGACTGTGGGATACTTGCTTCACTGGTTTTCGATCGGAACAAACAGTTCGCGGCATTTTCGGCGATCCGAAGGCGCGCGTGATCACGCTCAAGCGGCGCTTGTGGTCTTTTTTCCGCGCTTCGGCCTGAGCCCGATTACCGGACCCTCGATAAAGCGCATCAGCGCGCCTCACTGAGTCAGTGAGCCTTTCAAAAAAAAACCGACTGCAGAGGGTCGCCCAAACAGAGTCCGAAAACGGGATTAGGTTGATTTACTCCGCTGCCACGCTCTGGACCTTCTTCAGTGCTCCACGCCCCAGCACAGGTAGATCCCGAGCGCTCGTAAACGTGCGCACGACGAGCCCTTCAACCCGGCCGCGGATTTCGATTTCGTGGCGCGCGGCGGCGCCGAGATCGACGCCGGCGCGCAGCGCCACGGCCTCGGAGATCACGAGCTCGCAGGCATAGGTCTTGGTGAGGCCTTCGACGCGGCTCGCCGTGTTGACGGAATCGCCAACGGCGGTGATCGAGACCGCCGTGCCGTAACCCATTTCGCCCACGATGGCGGGGCCGGTATGGATGCCGATGCCGATGCGCAGCGGCTCGGGTAGGTCGTGGATCAGCGCGCGGTTGAGAGTCTCCATTCGTTCGGACATGTCCCTGGCCGCGGCGAGCGCCTCACGGCAGCCCGCCTCGACGCCACTATCGAGTCCAAACAGCGCCATCACCCCATCGCCGATGAACTTGTCGATGCGCCCGCCCGCTGCCTCCACCGCATGGCCGGTCTCGGCAAAGTACCGATTGAGGAGGAATACCAAATCGTAGGGCAGCTTCTTTTCGGAGAGCTGAGTGAAGGACCTCAGGTCGCCGAACAGGATCACGATCTCGCGCTCGGCGCCGTGGAGATAGCCCGGGCGGCCGAACCCGTCCCTGGCCTGGGCGGTGGCCGGCAACAGCGGTGTCACGCGCAGATCGCCGTGCGGGCGAAGCTGACAGGCGAGCCGCACGTCGGGCGCTGCGCCCACGCGGCGCAACACCTTCACCTCTTCGGGCGCGGGCGACAGGACCGCCTCCTGCGGTCCGGCGACCCTGATGCGGCAGGTGGAGCAGCGCCCGCGGCCGCCGCACACGGAGGCGTGCGGGATGCCGGCCATCCGGCTCGCCTCCAATACCGACACGCCGCGCACGATCTCGACCACGCGGCCGTTCGGATAGGTCAGGCGGACGACGCCGCGCCGGCGCTCCCAGTGCCAACGCACGAGCCGCGCGGCCAGCACGGCAAGGAGCGCCGCCACGAAGGCGTAACGCACCCACACCACCATCTGATCGATGACCGCGGCGTCCGCTGGTGCTGCGCGTGGATGGGCCTGCGCGAGCTGGGCGACCCAGGCCGGATCCTCGGCCATCGTCATGACCTGCCGGCCGCCCTCGAAAAAGCCGAGGATCGCCAAGGTCGGCATCAACAGCGCGAAGGCGTAGAGGATCGGCTGCCAGCGTTGGTACCACGGCTTCAGCCGCAGCCAGAACCACAGTCCAATCATGGCGTGGACCCACGCGATCACCAACACCATGAGCTGGAGGCCGCCGCGTAGCGGATTGGACACGAAATACGTGTGCAGCACGGTCGAGTAATAGCCGACATCGGCGCCATAGAAGGTGTCGGCGACGCGCGTCTGGAGGACGTGATCAGTGAGGAAAAAGGGAATCGAAAATCCCAGGATGAGCTGGGTCGCTTCGGCG
>VAZL01000530.1 GCA_005883445.1 Alphaproteobacteria bacterium
GAGACCGAACGCACGGCGAGCGCGTCGGCGGCGTCCGCGCCGGCACGGCCGGCGGCCGCGACCAGCCGTTCGGCGAGATCGGTCAGCGCGGATTGGTCGAGGAGCGGGGACATGGGACTACGCCTGGAGTCTACAATCGAGCCCCGATTAACCGAGGTTTGCGGGGCCGCGGCAACGACTCGTCAAGCATGAGTCGCATTCGATGCGGTGATACCTCGGATTAACCAGGAACATTAAGCGGATTCCGACTTGTTTGGGGCATGTTGGCGGCACCAAGCGGAGACAAAACCCCGCCGCAGCGAAACAAAACGGGTGCCGGCGGTAAAGATGTAAGTTTTGAGGCGTCAAACAACCAGCAGGGACATGCCTGCGGGGTCGAGCCGTGGCGAGCGGCTCGACCCCTGCGGGCGTCCGCTGCGCTTCGAAGTCGTCGATCCGCCCGGAAAGACGCGGCGTCACCGCCGCGGCTCGGGGATCTGAATGAGCTCGGCGAGCTCGTCCTTGGTCAACGGCGCGGAAATGAATTTGAAGGCCATCGCATCGGCCATCACCTCCTCGATCCCGGAAATGCGATCGGGATCGACGGCGGCGAGCGGCAGGAATTCCTGCAATGCGCGCTTGGCCGCCGCCTCCGGCAGCTTCGCGAAGGCCGCATAGGCCGCAAGCCCGGCGGGCGTCGAATAGATGAAGGCGAGCGAGTCGCGATAGCCCCGCATGAAGCGCGCGAACGCGTCCGGGCGCGCTTTGAGCGCGTCGGCATTGGCGATGATGACGCGGTTGGTCTGCTTGTCGAAATCCGGCGCATCCGACGATTTCATGATCAGCCGGATCTTGCCGGCTTCGAGCTCGGCGACCCCGAACGGCGCGCCCGCCCAGCCCACATCGACCTGTCCGCTCATGGTCGCGGTCATGGTCGCGGCCGCGTTGCCGGTCGGCGTCGGCTTGAACGCGATGTTGTAGTGCTTCTGCAGAGCGAGCACGCCCGCATGGGTCGAGGAGCCGTTGTTGGAATAGGCGACGGTCTTGCCCGCGAGATCCTGCGGGCTCTTGATCGGCGAGTCCGCCGGCACGTACCAGAAGACTTGGGCACCTCCGGTATACGAGCCGCCGATGATCCGCACCGGTGCCCCTTTGGCGAAGACCCCGATCGCGCCGAGGAAGCCCGAGGCGATGCCGACCTGCGCGCTGTTCGAGATCACCGCCTGCTGGGTCTCGCCGCCGCCATCGGTATAGAAAATGTCGAGGGCGAGATCGTGCCGTTTGAACAGGCCGGCCTTGTAGCCGACCTCGGTGACGAAGGTCTCGCCGATGCCGCGCCCGCCGACCGCGATCTTGAGCTCATCCTCGGCGCCAGCAGATTCTAACGCGGCAGACGTTGCGATGAGCGCAAGCGCCGCGAGTCTTGCACGCCACATGGTTCTCTCCCGACGCGGGTGCTCTCGGCCTGAGAGCTAACATCCGCTCGATCGGCCGTGCAATGTGGGTGGGACAATTGCGCGCGATTGAATGGGGCCGGGCGATTTGTCATGATTTGCGTGGGAGGCAGCGCATCATGGCACAAGCGCAAGTGCTCGCCGGCCGCGTGGCAGTCGTCACTGGAGCGGCGAACGGCATGGCGCGCGTGATGGCGCGCGCGCTCGCGGGCGCCGGCGCCAAGGTCGCGGGCGTCGATGTCGATGCGGGCGGTCTCGATCGCCTCGCGGCCGAACCAGTGTTTGCCGGAAAATTCCTCAACGCCGTCGCCGATGTGTCCAAGGCCGCAAATTGCCGGCATGCCGTTGAGCAGGTGCTGGGGACTTTCGGCGCGCTCGATATCCTGATCAATTGCGCCGGCATCAGCATGTCGACCGCGGCCGGCCACAAGGAGGCCCGGATCAAATTCTTCGAGGCCGATCCGGAAGGCTGGCAGCGTATCGTCGCGATCAACGCCATCGGCGCATTCCTAATGGCGCGGTTCGCTGCCGAACCCATGATCAAGCGGGGCTGGGGACGCATCATCAACGTGACGACGAGCTTCGACACCATGCTGGCCGGCGGGCTGTCGGCTTACGGCGCGTCCAAGGCTGCGCTGGAGGCAAATTGCGTGAGCTTCGCCAAGGACCTCGAAGGCACGGGCGTCACCGTGAACATCCTGGTGCCGGGCGGGCCGACCGATACACCCGGCTTCTTCCCGCCCGGCAAGCCGCGCCCTCCCCTCCTGCTCGACCCCGAGATCATGGGCACGCCGGCGGTTTGGCTCGCCTCGCCGCAATCCGACGGCATCAGCGCTTGCCGTTTCATCGCACGCGACTGGGATGTGCGCCTGCCGGCGGCCGAGGCTGCGGCGCGGGCGCGCGCGCCGGCGGCATGGCCCGAGCTCGCCGAGAGCGCCAGCGCAGCCCGCGGGTATGCGATGTAGTCGATGTTTCAGGCTCGATGCCGCCTACGCGCGCAGCGCCGCATCGAGCACGAGCCCCGCGAACAGGATCAGCCCGGCATCGCGGTTCGACTTGAACACCACCAGGCAATCGATGGGATCGTCCACGTCGAGGCGGGCGATCTGCCACGCAAGGTGCGCCGCGAAGGCGAGGAGCCCGAGCGCGAAGAGGAGCCCCGCCCCCGCGCTCCATCCCGCCAATGCGATCAGCGCCACGGCGAGCGCGTAGAACAACGCGAGCATGGGCTTGGTGCGTTCGCGGAAGAGCAGCGCGGTCGACTTGATGCCGATCAGCGCGTCGTCCTCGCGGTCCTGGTGAGCGTAGATCGTGTCATAGCCGATGACCCAGGAGATCGCGCCGGCATAGAGCAGGAGCGCGGGCAAATCGAGCCGGGCGAACGTCGCCGGCCATCCCATCAACGCGCCCCAGGAGAACGCGAGGCCGAGCACGATCTGCGGCCAGTAGGTGATCCGCTTCATGAACGGATAGATCGCGACCACGGCCAGCGATGCGAACCCCACATAGATCGTGAAGCGATTGAACTGGAGCAGAACCGCGAGCCCGACCAAGGCCTGCAGCATGAGAAAGGCGGCAGCGGACGCGACCGTCACCTGCCCCGAGGGGATCGGCCGCGAGCGCGTGCGCTCGACCTGGGAATCGAGATCGCGATCGACGATGTCGTTCCAGGTGCAGCCTGCGCCGCGCATGGCGAACGCGCCGATGAAAAACAACAGGAGGTGCCAAACATTGACCTGGCTGCGGGCGTGCACGGCGGCGAGGCCGACGGACCACCAGCACGGCATCAACAGCAGCCACGATCCGATCGGCCGATCGAGGCGCGCCAGCCGCAGATAGGGGCGCGCCCAGGCGGGGGCGACGCCGTCGACCCAGTTGCCGGTCGAATCGGCGACGCGACCCGCGCCGCGGGTCATTGCGGCGACAGCGGGCTGCCGGTGAGCGTGTCGAAGGTCGACGACCCCTTCTTGGCGGTCGAAGCGTCCGGCACCAGCGGGGTCGTGCCGAGGGCATCGCTCAAGGTCGGGCCGGCCTGCCGCGGTCCCTGCGCCGCCACGTCGCAAATTTGCTTGCTCATTTGCGAGGCCTTGCTGTGGCCGGCCTTGACCTGCTTGAGGACCTCGGGGGGAACGCCACAGGTCGCGCTGTGCTCTTCCAAGCCCTTCAGCATCTTATCTTCCACTGACAGGAAGACCTTGAAAAGCTTGCATAACTCCTCTGGGGGCGCCTTCTTTTGGCCGGCTGCCTGGAGCGCCTGGCCGTGCTTGGAGACCTCATCCCGGTTGCTGAGGAGCTGCTGACAGGCGGGGGGTGGCGCCTGCGGCGCGCTGAATGCCCCTCCCGGCATGCCAGGCATCCCGGGCCCCGGGGACATGCCCGGCCCTGGGGACATGCCGGGCGAGCCGGGCATACCCGGCATACCTCCAAACTGC
>VAZL01000531.1:0-435 GCA_005883445.1 Alphaproteobacteria bacterium
AGAAGCTCAGGATCTATCGCAGTCTCGACCGGCAGAACGGCAACCGGCCCGTCATGCGGCGGCAGCTGGGACCCGCGCCGGCGCCGCCGAGCGCGCCCGCCTCCCCGCCGCCGGTGACCGGCGACGAAGCGGACAAGCTCTCTCCCGACGCAGTCCCATCGAAGTCCGCCCACCGGCCGTGACGCTCACTCGCCTCGCCCATACCATCGTACTGGCCGAGGGATGGTGGCGCATTCTGATCGCCTTCCTCGCCGGCGCGTCCTCGACGCTGGCGCTGCCGCCCACGGATGTTTGGCCGCTGCCCTTCATCACCTTTCCGATCCTGGTCTGGCTCGTTGACGGCGCGGCCGGCGGCCGCTTCGGTGGAGTCCTCGCGGCCGCCGCGGTCGGCTGGTGGTTCGGTTTCGGCTATTTCCTCGCCGGGCTCTATTGGGT
>VAZL01000531.1:481-4474 GCA_005883445.1 Alphaproteobacteria bacterium
TGGCGCGACTGATCTGGACGCGCGGCGCGACCCGCGTGCTCGCGCTCGCGGTCGCGCTTACGCTCGCGGAATGGCTGCGCGGTCACTTGTTCAGCGGCTTTCCCTGGAACGCCTATGGCTATGCGCTGATCTCACCCATCTGGCTCGCCCAGGGCGCAGCGCTCGTCGGTATCTGGGGTCTCACCTTTCTCGCTGTGGCGGTCTATGCGTCACCTGCCGTCCTTGCCGATGAACGCGCCGACACCAGACGGCCATGGCTGGCTCCCGCGCTGAGCGCGGCCGCGATCGCGGCGCTTGCGATCTACGGCGCCGTGCGGCTCGAGCGCACCCCTACCAGCGACGTCAAGGACGTGCGCCTTCGCATCATGCAGCCCAATCTGCAGCAGGATGAAAAGTTCAACTATTCGCAGAAGCAGCAGGTGATGAGCCGATATCTCGCGCTATCGGATCGTCCGAGCGACCCGCAATCTCCCGGCCTGCGCGGGGTGACGCTTCTGATCTGGCCGGAATCGGCGTTTCCGTTCTTCCTTACGCGCGAACCCGATGCGCTGGCACAGATCGCGGCGCTCCTGCCTGCGGAAACGGTGCTGATCACCGGGGCTATCCGCGCGCCCGAAGCCGCCGCCAATGCCCCTGTCACGCGCGCCTACAACTCCATTTACGTGATCGACCACCACGGCTCGATCCTTTCTGTCTACGACAAGGTCCATCTGGTGCCATTCGGCGAATACCTGCCATTCCAGGAGTTGCTCGAGCGGCTCGGCCTGATGCAACTCACCAAGGTCCGCGGCGGATTCATCCCCGGCGAGCAGCGTCGCACTCAGCCGGCGCCAGGGGCGCCGAATTTTCTGCCCCTGGTCTGCTACGAAATCATTTTTCCCGACAATGCGGTGCCACGCAGCGAGCGGAAGGGCTGGCTCTATCGCCAAGTCGGCCGCTATCTCGACTGGCCGTCCGTGGTCGGGAGCGCAGAACGGCCAGGCTGGCTCCTCAATCTGACCAATGACGGCTGGTTCGGCGCCAGCGCGGGCCCGTACCAGCACTTCCAGCAGGCGCGCATACGCGCGATCGAAGAGGGGCTTCCGTTGGTGCGGGCCGCCAATAGCGGAATTTCCGCAGTTGTCGATCCGCTCGGGCGCATCGTCAAATCCTTGCCGCTCGGGGCCGAAGGCGTGCTCGATGCGCCGCTGCCCCAACCGATCGCGGCAACCCTTTATGCCCGCTGGGGCGACGCCCTCGTCGCAGTGGTCGTCGCCATTGCTTTTTTGTGGGTCCTCGGCTCGCGCTGGCGCGCACCCCCCGCCTGATGCAAGCCTAAATGGCAGGATAATTCGCGTAACTCGGATTCAGTCGTAAGTTGTGAACAGGGCGCGGAATTACAACTTTCCGTGCATCCGTTACAATAGAAACTATCGACGAATTGCCTTTTCTAATCAGTTATCTGGTGTAGATTGGGGGCCACCTTCACGTTTCAACAATTTTTTGCAGTAACCGGCGCTTTTGCTCGGAATACGATTGCGTTCCGGTCCCGCAACGGGAACATTAGCGAGCACCACGGCTGCATAGGAGATCGTTATGGCCGCCGCCAAAAAGGCCCCGAACCCCATTGACAAGCATGTCGGCAGCCGCGTGCGCATGCGCCGCATGATGCTTGCAATGAGCCAGGAAAAGCTGGGGGATGCCCTCGGCCTCACCTTCCAACAGGTGCAGAAGTACGAGAAAGGTACCAACCGCATCGGGGCCAGCCGATTGCAGCAAATCTCCCACATCCTGCAGGTGCCCGTAGCGTTCTTCTTTGAAGGCGCTCCCAACTTGCATGGGTCGGCGGATGGCGGAATGAAAGACGCGCCTTCCCCCGCCTACGTGTCGGATTTCCTCGCCACCTCCGAAGGGCTCTCCCTGACCAAGGCCTTCATGCGGATCAAGGAGCCCAAGCTTAGGCGCCGCATCGTCGACCTCGTCGAGGAGATCGTCGGCGACGATGACGACTGAGCGGACAGGCGCAGGATCCGCGACCGACGAGAGCAACTTACCTTAGCCGCATCCGCCGTCCCACGCTTCGCCCACACCTTGACCGCGTGCGGGGACGCTGCAAGAAACACCCCACGCCTGCCTAGAAGGCGTGAGGGGTTGCAATCGAGCCTGCGAGGGGAGTGTCTTCTGTGTCACACGCCAATTATCTGTTTACCAGCGAGTCCGTCTCCGAGGGTCATCCCGACAAGGTCTGCGACCAGATTTCGGATGCGATCCTCGATGCGTTCATCGAGAACGATATCAAGCTCGGCATCGCCGACGACAGCCTGGTGAATACGCGGCTTGGCTGCGAGACGCTCTGCACCACCAACAAGATCGTCATCGCCGGTGAGGGCCGTGGCCAAGCCCCGTTGTTCATCAAATACGGCAACCACGCCGTGATCAACCGCGAGCTGATTAGTCAGATCGCGCGCGACGTGGTGCGCGACATCGGCTACGACCAGAACGGCTTCTCCTATCACGGCGCCGATATCGAGGTGCTGCTGCATGGCCAATCGCCCGATATCGCCAGGGGCGTCGATGCCAAGAAGAAGAAGGGCGAGGAGCAGGAGGGCGCGGGCGACCAGGGCATGATGTTCGGCTTCGCCTGCACGGAGAGCGAGGTCTACGAGAAGGGCTCGTTCATGCCCGCCCCGATCTACTTCGCGCACAAGATTTTGAAGGTGCTGGCGGAGAAGCGCCGCTCGAAGCAGCTGTTCGACCTGCAGCCCGATGCCAAGAGCCAGGTGACCGTGCAATATATCGACGGCAAGCCGGTTGGGTGCACCAAGGTGGTGGTCTCGACCCAGCACAATCCCGAGACTCGCAACGGCAAGAAATACTCGCCGGCGATGGTGAAAGACTTGATCGGCGACGCGGTGGCTTCCGCACTGCCGGACGGCTGGATGCCGAAGCGGTCAAGTGATTTCCTGGTCAATCCGACCGGGAATTTCGTGGTCGGCGGTCCCGACGGGGACTGCGGTCTCACCGGCCGCAAAATCATCGTCGACACCTATGGCGGCTACGCCCCGCACGGCGGCGGCGCCTTCTCCGGCAAGGACCCGACCAAGGTCGACCGCTCCGCGGCCTATGCCGCGCGCTATCTCGCCAAGAACGTCGTCGCCGCCGGCATTGCCGAACGCTGCACGATCCAGATCGCCTATGCCATCGGCGTCGCCGACCCGATGTCGCTGTTGGTCGATATGCACGGCACCGGCAAGGTCGAGGAGAAGAAGCTCGAAAGAGCGCTACCTGAGATCTTCCGTCTGACGCCGACCAACATCCGCCGCACGCTCAAACTGAACCGGCCGATCTATCGTCGCACCGCCGCTTACGGCCATTTTGGCCGCGCGCCCGACAAGGACGGCGGCTTCTCCTGGGAGAAGACCGACCTGGTGAAGGACATCAGAACCGCGGTGGCCTAATCCTGTCGACCTGGGAGCTTCAGGCGTCCAACATGGCGGCGGTCGAGACCGCCATGTCCATGTCGGATCGCAGCAAGGCTCGGCGCGGCGCCTTTTTCGGGCGGCGCAAGGGTCATGCGCTGCGGCCGCGGCAGGCGGAACTGTTCGATACCCTATTGCCGCGGCTTGCCATCGAGCTTGCCAAACCCGCCCCGCCCGACCTTGGGCTGCTGTTCCCCAATCCGGTCGACAGCATCCGCCTCGAGATCGGATTCGGTGGCGGCGAGCACATGATCGCGCAAGCCGGACAACATCCACGCACCGGCTTTATCGGGGTCGAGCCGTTCGTCAACGGAATGGCCAAGGCGCTGGCGGCGATCGACCTTAAAAATCTCTCCAATATCCGGCTGCACTTCGACGATGCCGTGTTTCTGCTCGAATGGTTGCCGTCGGCCTCGCTCGCAGGCGTCGATCTGATTTATCCCGACCCGTGGCCGAAACGGCGGCATTGGAAACGGCGCTTCATCCAGGACGAGAGCGTGGCCGCGATCGCGCGCATCCTGCGGCCCGGCGGCGA
>VAZL01000531.1:4559-7123 GCA_005883445.1 Alphaproteobacteria bacterium
CGCGCTACGAAGCAAAGGCGAAGCGCGAAGGCCGTGTGCCCTGCTATCTGATCTTCCGCAGAACAGACGACGGACGGTGGACGGCGGGATGATCGAGGCGGACGAAAGATAAAGCGCAGGACGCCTAGGTCGGGACGTCGCCGGTCGTCCGTCCCTTGTCGTCTGCTCGCACCTGCCAGAACCGCACCACGTGCTGAGCAGTGCTCGGCGACAGGCGGTCGAACTCGGCATGGATGGCGTCGAGATCTTGGCTTGACGTTTGCGCCTCGTCTGGCCGCACCATGATGACGGCCTTGGCGGTCGACCAGCCCCAGCCCGCCGACTTGCACAGAATGAGGACCGGATCGGGCCGCTCGGCATTCATCAGCCGATCCACCACTTCGATCGGGGTCGCGCAAAGCAACGCAAGCGCTGCGACCGTTTCGCCGTATTGGCTCTTCTGCGCGAAGTCGACGAGGCTGGCTTCGTCGAGCTTGCCCGCCCGCTGTAGTACCTCGATCGTGTGCCGCGCGCGCGAGTAGTCCCGCGGCGCAGGCGACGTGGCCACTTCATTCGAGACTTTCGCCAGCGCGCGGCGGACCTCGGAGCGCGTCTCGGGCATAGCGGATGCGATGAGGCGCCGCTGCACGGCATCCGTGGCCGTGAGCAGGAGAGCGTGGAACAGCCGCGGCGGAATATCCGACCGCAGCAGAACCCTCTCAGCCAGCACGCCGTCGGTTTTTGCGCGCTCGACCAGGGTGCAAAAACCCTCATCGGACAGGCGCGCGCCGCGATTCTCGGCCACGCCATGCACGACCTCGCGGTCGCCGCGGCGCAGCAGCACGTCGGTCACGGGCTGCGCGATCCGGGCCCGAGCGCAAATGGCGAGCAGATGCGCTTGACCCTTGCTCTCTGCAATGTCGGCGAGATCGGCGTCGGACAGTCGATCCACCCGCTCGAGCAAGGGGCCCGCGACCGCGATATCGTCGTCGTGCGCGAGGCGTCGCACCGTTTCGATCGGCGCCTTGCCAACGGGCGCGAGCCGGCGCGAGAGTTCGGTGCGTGCCGTGGTCTCGATCTCGCCGATCAATCGGCTGAACACCAAATCGAACAGCCGGACGTGATCGTCGTTGAAGCGGCTCGCCCCATCGAGAAAAAAGGCGGTCATCCGTTCGAGGGTCGTGGCCCGTCTTCCGGGTGAGCCGCGCTCGATCAAATCGTCCAGTTCCGGAATGTGCGAGGCGTGCACGGACACTCTCAGGTCCCAAACGGATGTCGTGGGAGAATTCACGATCGCGCGGCGCGCGACCTGGAACGGTAGGCTAGAGAAGAAATCTGAAGGAAGGGTTAGTTAATGGCCGGTTAGCGGGCGTCCTCGGCCCTTGCGCCGGCGTCGCAAATCGCTATATTTCGGGTGTCCAGCTTTTGGATATCTCATAACGGTCGGATGCCATCCGGTCGGTTTTTGAGAGTGGGTTCCCCCCGGGACCCGCTCTTTTTTGTTACCGAAATCGGGCCTATGTGCCCGGTCGAACCGGCACGGCATTCGAACTGGAAGTTGCAAGGCGAAGCGAGCGATGACGCCAGCGATTGGCAGCCTCCGGGCGGACTTGGAACCGCGCCTTGTCGCCGAGCAGGGCACCGCGGCGCGCGTGGCCGCCATTGCCGAACCTGTCCTCGGCGGCATCGGCTACCGTCTGGTGCGGGTGAAGATTTCAGGGCTCGACGGCTGCACGGTCCAAATCATGGCCGAACGCCCGGACGGGACAATGACGGTCGAGGACTGCGAGGCGGTGTCGCGCGCGCTCTCGCCGGTGCTCGACGTGGCCGATCCGATCGATCGCGGCTATCGACTGGAAGTGTCCTCGCCCGGCATGGATCGGCCGCTGGTGCGGCGCTCGGATTTCGAGCGCTTTACCGGCCATCGTCTCAAGGTGGAAATGGCGGTTGCGATCGACGGCCGACGGCGGTTTCATGGTCTGCTGCTCGGCGTTGAGGGCGAGGCCGCGCGCATTCGCCGCGACGATGCCGCACCCGGGGAAGCGACCGAGCTGCTGCTGCCGATCGAGGAAATGGCCGAGGCCAAGCTCGTCGTCACCGATGCGCTGATCGCCGAGTCGCTGAGGCGCGGCAAGGCGGCGGAACGCGAGGCGCGGCGACAACAGGTAGAGGACGCAGCACCCATCGGCGCTGGTCCGCCGTCCGAAGCTCGACCCAAGCATGTCCAGCCCACGCCGCTCGATCACGGGCGCGGGGCTCAGAACGAAGGAGAATGACCGATGGCCGTCAGCGCCAACCGGCTTGAACTGTTGCAAATCGCCGACGCGGTCGCCCGCGAGAAGGCGATCGATCGCAACATCGTCATCGCCGCCATGGAGGATGCGATCCAGAAGGCGGCCCGCTCGCGCTATGGTAGCGAGACCGAAGTCCGCGCCGAGATCAATCCAAAGACCGGCGAGATGCGACTGTCGCGTCTGCTGCTGGTGGTGGATCAAGTCGAAAACGACGCGACGCAGATTGCGCTCGAAGAGGCCAAAAAGCGCAACCCCGCCGCTCAGGTCGGCGACTATATCGCCGAGGCCCTG
>VAZL01000532.1 GCA_005883445.1 Alphaproteobacteria bacterium
TCGCCCGCAAACCATGACACAATTTTGTGCGCCTTGTCAGCGCAGCAACCGTGCCAAAAAACACCAAATACGAGCCACCGGATGAAGATCGTCAAGCTCGAGGATTTCCACGCCGACGGCGGCTGGGACACCTATTCGTTCCTGAAGATCACCACCGATGAGGGCATCACGGGCTGGTCCGAGTTCAACGAGAGCCGCCGCAAAGGCATGACGGCGCTGATCCACGGCCTCGGCGCGGCGCTCATCGGCGAGGACCCGTGCGCGATCGCCCGCATCGACGCCGCGCTCTACGCCCGCTCGCGGTCGACCGCGGGCGGGCTCACGTCCCACGCCATCGCCGCCATCGAGAATGCCTGCCTCGACATCCGCGGCAAGGCGCTCGGTGTTCCGGTCTACGAGCTTCTCGGCGGCGCGGTGCGCGAGCGCATGCCGGTCTATTGGTCGCGCTGCGGGGTCCTGCGCGCCCGCTGCGCCGAGCTCTTCGACGGCAAGGTGATCGATCGCCCGGCCGTGCGCACGCTCGACGATCTCAAAGCCGCCGCGCGCGAGGCGCGCGAGCGCGGCTTCAAGGCGCTGAAAACCAACGTGCTGCTGTTCGACGCCAAGGGCGGCCGGCAGTTCGCCCCGGGCATGGTCGGCGCCGGGATCGGCCATCCCGAGCTCAACCTCGGCGACGACATCCTCGATGCGCTGATCGCCCAGCTCGCCGCCTTGCGCGAAGGCGCAGGAAAAGGCGTGCGGCTGCTGCTCGATCTCAACTTCAACTACAAGCCCGAGGGGCTGCGGCGCATCGCCAAAGCGGTCGAGCCGTTCGATCTCATGTGGCTCGAAATGGACCTGTTCGAGCCCAAGGCGCTGAGCCTGATCCGGCAGTCGACGACCACGCCGATCGGCTCGCTGGAGACGATCCTCGGCCGTCGCAATCTCAAGCCTTACCTGGAAAATTACGCGGTCGACGTCGCGATCATCGACGCGCAATGGAACGGGCTCCTAGAGGCGACGAGGATGGCCGTCATGGCCGACGCCTACGAGGTCAACGTCGCCTCGCACAATTTCAACGGCCCGCTCGCCAATATCATGAGCGCGCATTTCTGCGCGGCGATCCCCAACTTCCGCATCATGGAGTTCGACGCCGACGAGGTGCCGTGGAAAGCCAAGCTCCTCACCAAGCCCTACGTGATCGAGAACGGCGAATTCCTCCTCCCCACCGGCCCCGGCTGGGGCACGGCCGTCAATGAGGCGATCATCCGCGCGCATCCGGCCAAGATGTGATCGACGCCGCAAGCCGGAGCGGCGCACGCGCCGCGGAACATACACGCTACCCTGCGCGTTCTTTGATCGTTGTCGGTCCCAATGAGGGGGCCTCATGCGGGCACGCCAAGCTTTTTTTGCTGTTGCCATTTTTCTCGGCTGCGCGGCGGTAGACGCCGCCGCCTCGCCGCTTATCCCAGTGCCGTCAGGCGCTTTTCTGCAAGCAAATCGCGGGCTCGACACAGTTCGATGGCGTCACCGCCATTATCGAGACTTTTTTTGGCGCGAGCGCGGCGACACCGTCGGACGCAGCGACGCCGACGCTTTCAGTTCAAGTACCCCGGCGCGTGACCTTACCAGTTCGGTCCCTCCCCCGAGCTCTGAAATCTTCCGGCTCAATCCTCCGCGTCGTCGCGGATGGGTAGATCCGCCGCCCCCACGCTAGGGACACACGCGATGAGCACGGCATCTCGATTCGGGTCCGATTCTCGGGACGAGAATCCGCGCCAGTCTCGAAGCTGGGAGATGCCGGACGCATTCCGGCCGCGGCGGGCGCATGTCGTGGCCGCCGTGCTTGTATTGCTGATCATCCTTCCCGCCGGCTATGTCGCCTACTGCATGGCCACCTTGCCGGACAACGGAGGACTGGTGATCGAACCGACCCCAAGCGCGCTGATCGTTGAGGCAGGCGACGGACAAGCCTTCGCCTCGCGCGGCGTATTCAAGGGTGACAAGCTGTCGGCGCAAGACATCCCGGTCAACCTGTCACGCGCAATCATCGCCATCGAGGACCGGCATTTTTACGAGCACCGCGGGTTCTATCTGCCCTCCATTCTACGGGCGATGGTTCGCAACATTCGCTCGAGCAGCGCGCGCGAAGGCGGAAGCACGATCACCCAGCAGCTCGCGCGCATGACGTATCTCTCCCCCGAGCGCACCATCAGACGCAAGGCCCAGGAAGCGATCCTCGCGCTCTGGATGGAGCGCAAGCTCGGGAAGGAGGAGATTCTGTCACGCTATCTCAACACCGCGTATTTCGGGGCCGGTGTTTATGGCGTCGACGCCGCGGCGAAACGCTACTTCGGCAAGACCGCCAAAGAATTATCACTCGGCGAGGCGGCGATGCTCGCGGGCCTCGTGCGCGCGCCTTCGGCGCTGGCTCCCACCCGCCATCTCGAGGAAGCGCGGCAGCGCTCGGCGCTGGTGCTCAGGGCGATGGTCGAGACCGGCGCGATTTCCCACGAGCAGGCGGAGGCCGCGCGCCGACAGCCTGTTAGCTTGCGGGTGCCGCCCGATAATCCCCCGGGCACAAATTATTTCGTCGATGTGCTCGGTGGTGACGTGAAGCGCCTCGTCGATTCCGCAGCATCCACGGATTTGACCGTGCGCTCGACCCTCGATCTCGATTTGCAAGGCATCGCCGAAGGCGTGATCGCGCGTCGGCTCAAGGCGGAAGGGCGGACCAAGAAAGTCGGTCAGGCTGCCATCGTCGCCATGGCACCCGACGGCGCCATCCTCGCGATGGTGGGTGGACGCGACTACAACGAAAGCCAATTCAATCGCGCCGTCCAGGCAAAGCGGCAGCCCGGCTCGCTGTTCAAGGTCTTTGTCTATCTCGCTGCGTTCCAAAAGGGCCTCGATCCGCAGATGACGGCCGTCGATCGGCCGGTGCAGATCGGCAATTGGGAGCCGGAAAACTATAGCGGGCGCTTTCGCGGGCAAATGACGCTGCGTAGCGCCTTTGCGCACTCGATCAACTCAGTGGCGGTTCAGGTTGCCGATGCCGTTGGCATTCCAGCGGTCATCGACACCGCACGCAAGCTCGGCGTGCAATCCGAACTGCCGGCGGTGCCGAGCCTGGCGCTCGGCGCCGGCGAAGTCACTCTGTTGGAGATGACGCGCGCATTTGCCGCAATCGCGGCCGACGCGGAAAGCGCCGAGCCTTACGCCATCCGTGCCATTCGCAACGGCGATC
>VAZL01000533.1 GCA_005883445.1 Alphaproteobacteria bacterium
GTGCGGTGACGGGCTCGATTCCCGTCCGACAGGTGCCCTCACGGCAATCGCGCTACCAGCGCTGGCTTGAGCACGAGCGAGAGCGGGAGCGTAAGCAGAACGACTGCCGCGACCAGAATCAATGCCGTCGGCACGCCCAGCGCATCCCCCAATACGCCGTAGATCGCCGGCGCCAGCGCGCCGGCTCCGATCGTGCCGGTATAAAACACGCTGAACGCGCGGCCGCGGCGGTCGGGCCTGACCAGATCGGGGACCGAGCCGTAAAGCACGGATGACGTGCCATTGAGCGCAATCCCGATGATCGGAAGCAGCAGCAGCGTTGCGTTGAGGCCCAGCGGCAGCAGGGCTCCAATTCCCACCGCGGTCAACCCCTCGGTGAGCCAAACCGTCGCAACGGCGCCGATGCGCGCGCCGATGAAGGCGCACACGAGCTTGCCGGCCGCGCCGCCGGCGAAAACGAGCGTCAGCGCTACGCCGACGAGGGGGACGCTTGCGCCTTTGGCCGTGAGCACGAACGGCAGGAACACCAGAAACCCCCCGCGGGTGGCGCTGTCGAGCATGCCGATCGAGAGCAGCACCGGGAAGGCGAAGCGGTGCCGGATGCCGGCCTCATTGCCGGCCGCGCGCTCGCGGTGGGCCGCCTGCGACGGGATCTCGGCGCCGTAGCGCGGCGTCAGCACGAAGATCGCCACCGCCGCCAGCAGACCGAGGGCGCCGAGCAGGGCGAGCGCCGGCCGCCACGACATCGCGACCAGCAGCAGCGCGGCCGCGGCCGGCAGCGTCATCTTGCCGATGTCGCCGGCGAAATTGTACGTGCCGAGCGCCTTCATGGAGCGAGGACCGGCGAAGGCGCGCGCCATCAGCGAGGAGGCGAGCGGATGCTGGGCGCTGGCGCCGAGTCCGCCGACGAATAGCGCGACCACCAGCAGGCCGAAGCCCGCGCTCGCGCCGGCGAGGCAATAGCCGGTGCCGACGAGCGCCGTGCCGAGCGCCAGCACCGGCGCCGTGCCCACGCGCTCGGCGATGAGCCCGGAGGGAATTTGGAAGCCGGCCATGGTGCCGGAGAACAGCCCGCGCAAGAGCCCGAGCTCGGCGTAACCAAGCCCGAACTCCTTCTGCCAGACCGGCAGCATGACGTAGATCAGATCGGTGTAGCCGTCATGCAGCGCATGCGCGCCGCAGGCGACGCCGGCGGCGCGGCGTTCGTCACGCTTGGCCGCCAGCGCGTGCGGCTCGCGCACCGGCTCGCTGGTGATGGTCATGACGCCTGCGATTGCCGCTCCCTGCGCTCGACGAAAGCACTGCTGACGAACGAGATCACCGCCTCGCCGCGCTGGTTCACGCCGGTGTTGCGCACGACGATCATGCCCCAGCCGGGGCGGCTCTCCAGCGGCCGCATCTCGACCACCTCGGTCGCATACGAGATCGTGTCGCCGACATGGACCGGCTTGAGCCATTCGAGGTCGCGAAACCCGGGCGACGGCCCGAGCTGGGCGACCATCTCGCCGCGCGCGCGCCGCTGCTCGTCCTCGCGCCGGCGGTAGTCGATCATCAGCCGCATCCAAACGCAGGCGGTGTGCCAGCCCGAGGCGCAGAGCCGGCCGAAATGCGAGCGCGCGGCCGCCGCCTCGTCGAGATGAAAGGGCTGCGGATCGAAGCGCCCGGCAAACGCTTTGATGTCCTCGGCGGTGAAGGTGTGGCGGCCGAGCTCGCTCTTCTCGCCGACGCGAATGTCCTCGAAGAACTTCATGATCTGCTCGCCGCGTTCGGCGCTCGGTCTCGCCCGGCGTTGGCAGCGCGCCGCCCGAACATCGGGCTCACGACGAGCGTCATCACCGGCTCCTCGGCGGCGTTGATGAGTTCGAACCGGAATTTGACGAACCCGATGTCGGGCCGGCTGCGCGAGGGACGGGTCTCGAGCACGGTCGCGCGGGCATTGATCCGCTCGCCGGGGCGGATCGGTGCAAGCCACTTCACTTCTTCCACACCCGGCGCGCCCATGAAATTCGCGTCGCCGAGAAAGTCGTCACTCAGCATGCGCATGAGCACGCAGCACGTGTGCCACCCCGAGGCCACCAGACCGCCGAACAGGGTCGCACGCGCCGCCGCCTCGTCGAGATGCGCGGGCTGCGGATCGTATTCGGCGGCAAAGGCGACGATTTCCGCGCGCGTGATGAGCCGCGATCCACACTCGGTGACTTGGCCGGGGCTGAAGTCTTCCCAATGCAGACGGGGCACGGCGATCCTTGCGCTAGTGTGGTGGATTTGAAACCAGCGGATGGTGGTTCCCTAGACGCCGCCTGCGGTGAGGTCAACGGGGCGGCACCGAGACATCCGTGCGTGCGCGCCGATTCAGCCGGCGTTAACCACCGACGTTGGAGAACCCTCGATTGACCATCGGGATGCCGCAGTGCAGTGTTTGTGTGTGCTTGCGGCGAGCTCCGAGCGGAGCGACCGAGGCTTGCACGGAGCGCGCAGTCGGCTGCGCGAGTTGCGTCATTGGCAGCGCTCCTTGTGTCGGGAGGAGGAAGCCATGTTCGATTTTCGCGACCTGTTCCAATGGGAACGGTTCATCACGCCTTCGATCATCAAGATCTTCTATTGGCTCGCGGTCGGCATTTCGGCTTTGTTCGGACTCTCCGGCATCGTCTCCGGGCTCACGCTGATGGCGCTCAGTCCGCTCGGCGGGTTGTTCTGGATCATCGGCAGCCTGATCGGGACGGTGATCGGCGTCATCTTCGCGCGCATCATCTCCGAGTTCGTGCTGATCATGTTCCGCATCAACGAGCATCTCGGCGCGATCCGTCAGCGCGGTCAGCAGATGTGATATTCAAACAAGCCAGTCATTGCCGGGCTTGACCCGGCAATCCATCGATCTTCTTAAAGACTTTTTGCGAAGAAGATGGATGCGCGGGTCAAGCCCGCGCATGACGAGCCGAGCAAAACGGCGTGAGTTCCTACGTCGCAAATCTGAAATGCATGACGTCGCCGTCGGCGACGACGTAAGACTTGCCCTCGAGCCGCATCTTGCCCGCCTGTTGCGCGCCGGTCTCGCCGCCGAGCGCCACGTAATCGTCGTAGGCGATGGTCTCGGCGCGGATGAAGCCGCGCTCGAAGTCGGAATGGATGACGGCGGCCGCCTGCGGCGCCCTAGTGCCGCGCGTGATCGTCCAGGCCGCGGCCTCCTTGGGGCCGGCGGTGAAATAGGTGATCAGGTTGAGCAGCGCGTAGCCGGCGCGAATCAACCGGTCGAGGCCCGGCTCCTCGAGCCCGATCGCAGCCAGATATTCGGCGCGCTCGGGCGCCGGCAGCACCGCGATCTCCGCTTCGATCTTCGCCGCGATGATGACGCACGCCGCGCCTTCCTCGCGCGCGCGCGCCTCGACCCGGCGCGAGAACTCGTTGCCACTCGCGGCGGCGGCCTCGTCGACGTTGCACACATAGAGCACGGGTATCGAGGTCAGGAGACCGAGCATGCGAAAAGTCTTCTCCTCCTCGGGCTTGCGCTCGACCAGTCGCGCGGGCTTGCCCGCGCGCAGCAGGGCGAGCGCGCGGTTGACGAGGTCGAGCGTCTCCTTGGCTTCGGCCGCGTCCTTGTCGTTTCCCTTCGCCTTCTTGGTGAGGCCGTCGACGCGCCGCTCCAGGCTGTCGAGGTCGGCGAGCATCAGCTCGGTCTCGATGGTCTCGATGTCGGCGATCGGATCGATCGCGCCGCTGACATGCGCAACGTTGGGATCGACGAAGCAGCGCACCACATGCGCGATGGCGTCGACCTCACGGATGTGGGCGAGAAACTGATTGCC
>VAZL01000534.1:0-3978 GCA_005883445.1 Alphaproteobacteria bacterium
GCGTTGCTAGCAAGTCGCGCACCGCCTCGCCGCGGCTGGCGATCACGTCGGCAAGCGCCTCGGCGCTCTGGTTGAATTGACCGGTCAGCCGGTCGCCGTGCTGCACGAGGGTATCGGTGACGCGCGCGCCGGTCTGCTCGAGTTTGGAGACCACGTCTCCGCCGCGCAGGCTCAGATCGAGGACAAGCGAATCGCCGGTGGTCTTGAGCGTGGTGTTGACCTCCTCGACCCGGCTGGAAATGGTCTCGGCGAGCTGGTTGCCGGTATCGATCACGAGGTCGGTCAACTCCTGCGAGCGACGGCTCATCAGATCGAGAATTTCGGCGGACTTTTGCCCGAAATTCCCCGTCACTTCTTCGAGCCGCTCGGACATCGTGCGCTGGACATTGGCGGTGATCTCGGTGAACTCGTCGCCGATGTGATCGGTCTTGAAGTTGAGCGTCGTGCTCAAGCGGTCGCTGGCGGCGGAGATCGCCTGCGCGGTGTCGCGGCTGGTGCTTTCGAGGCGGGAGAGCAGGTCGCCGCCGCGCTCGCCGAGCGTCTGGATCATCGTGTCGCCGGCGTTGCCGAGCGCGCGCGTGATGTGCTCGGCCTTTTCGGAAAGGGCGTGAGTGATCCGCCGCGAAGCGTCGTCGACCTGCTCGGCAACGAGCTCGCTGACTTGGGAAATGTCGTGGCTGAGATCGAGGTGGACGCTGTTGATGGCGTCGCGGATCTGCCCGGCCTGGCCGACGAGGGTATCGCGCTGGCTGCCCAAATCCTGCAGCAGCGCGCGGATGCGCACTTCGTTGTCGTTGTAGGCATGTTCGAGGGCGGAAACTTCGTTCGCCACCAGCGTCTCGAGCTCGGCGGCGCGCGCGAGCGCGCGCTCGACGCCATCGCCCATGGCGGTCACCTCGCGCCGGATCGCCTGCCCGACGGTGACGATCGATTCGCGCGCGACCGTCTCGGGCTCGGCGAGGCGCATGGCGACCTCGGCCATCGACTGGGTGATCAGCCGCAGTTCCTGCGAGCGCCACGCCATGTGGGCGAGCACGTAAAAGAAGATGATCGGCACGAGGAAGACGACGCCGAGCATGGCCAAGACCGGCGCCGTGAGGCCGCTCGGCCCGAGCGCGGACTGCAGTTCGGGCAGATACATCCAGCCGAGCACGAGGCCGGCCAACACCCACAAGCCGGCGAAGACGGTCGCGGTGACGTAGGAGGTGTGCCCCGGCCGACGCTGCAGGGTCCGCAAGATCTGGCCGATGGATTCACGATCGTCGTTGGCCGCGCGGCGCAGCAGGCTCGGCTCCTCGGGTGCGCGCAGTTCTTGCTCAGGCGGGCGGAGCTCCTCAACGGGCGCCTCGGATCGCGTGGTGCGCCACGGCGGCTCCGAGACCGGCTCCTCGGCCGGCGTCGTCTGCGCAGAGGGTGGACTGGCGGCTTCCGATTCCACTGCGGCATCGCGTGCCGTGAGCGCCTCCTGGATCGCCGAAAGCGCCGCTTCCGTCGGGTCCTTGATCTTCTTCGGAGTGTTTGCCATGTCCGTCGTCGCCTCGTACTACGCTGGACCAGAGCAGCGGCGGGAACGGAGCCTCACCGCGCTACGAGCGCGTCTTAGCCTTGAGATCCCCTCCGGAACCCCCTCGGGCAGCCGGCAGTCACGCGCCGCACAGACAATTCACCGCCGTTCGGCTATCCTATCGGCTTGGCATACCGAAGGAAACTGCTTGTTAAGGCGTCTTTAATCATCGTTAACGGCAGGCGGGCCATGGCTCGAGCACCGCAGGGCAAGGACAGCGCCCAAGGGGGCATCCAAGTGGGCATGCCGGGCGAGGATTTGGCTCCCGCGATTGCGACCGGCACACGGCCGAGCGAGGCGCAGCGGCGTTATCTCGAGCGCGGCTTGACGCAGGCCGGGGGAAAGCTTCCGCTCTTCGACCGCGACGGCCGCGAAGTCTCGAGGAAGACCATTGAATCGTGTGTGGCCCACGGCTGGGCCACCCCCTGGGTGCACAACCCCATCAAGCCGGACTGGTTGGTGTGCCGGCTGACCGCGGCGGGGTATCGCGTGCTGGGTGGGGAACCGCCGTCCGAGCCCGCGGCGGCGCGCGGCGCTCGTCGGCCATAGCGCTGCGTGACCCTCGCACGTCGAGCGGCGCCGCCATCGACGTGGTCGACGATGTGATCTGTCGCGGCTGTCGGCGACGGGTGCATTATCTTTCGATCGCCGTCGGTCGTCATCTGGCGTGCGCGCGCGCCAGCGGCTATAGGACGCCAGCGTTGTTGCGTGTTGCTGAATTGTCCCGCCGATCGCATGCCGAAAATCACCTATATCGATCATGAAGGCACCGCTCGCACGGTCGAGGGCGAGCTCGGCTCGACCGTGATGGAGACGGCGATCAAGAACGACGTTCCCGGCATCGAGGCCGAATGCGGCGGCGCCTGCGCCTGCGCCACCTGCCACGTGCATGTCGATACAGCATGGCGCGAGACGGTCGGCGAGCCTTCGCCGATGGAGGAGGACATGCTCGACTTCGGCTACGACGTGCAGCCGGACTCGCGCTTGTCCTGCCAGATCAAGGTGACGGCGGAGCTCGACGGCCTGGTGGTGCGCACGCCCGAACGGCAGGCGTAGCGGCGCCGCCGCTACACATTCGCGCAACATCCACCCATATCAGGACACAGCCGCAAGCGAGGCGCCGCGAAAACGTATGAGCGAACCGATCAAGACCGACGTGTTGATCATCGGCGCCGGACCATGCGGGCTGTTCGCGGTGTTCGAGCTTGGTCTGCTCGACATGAAGGCACACGTGATCGACATCCTCGACAAGATCGGCGGTCAGTGCGCGGAGCTCTACCCGGAGAAGCCGATCTACGACATTCCGGGCCTGCCCTACGTCACCGGGCAAGGTCTCTGCGACGCCCTGCTGGCGCAGATCAAACCGTTCGGGGGGACGTTTCATCTCCAAGAGATGGTGCAGACGATCGAGAAGATCGGCGATCCGCTGTTTCGCGTGAAGACCGATCGCGGCCAGGTGTTCGAAGTCAAGGTCGTCGTGATCGCGGCCGGAGGCGGCTCGTTCCAGCCCAAGCGGCCGCCGATCCCCGGCATCGAGGCCTACGAAGGCGCCTCGGTCTACTATGCCGTCCGGGAGATGGAAGCGCTGCGCGACAAGCGCGTCGTGATCGCGGGCGGCGGCGATTCGGCGCTCGATTGGACGCTCAATCTGGCGCCGATCGCGAGTCACCTTACCCTCATCCATCGGCGCAGCGAGTTCCGCGCCGCGCCCGATAGCGTCAACAAGATGATGAAGCTCGTCGGCGAAGGCAAAATCGATATGGTGTTGGGTCAGATCTCGGCGCTCGCAGGGGAGGGCGAACGGATCGCCAAGGCGATCGTGAAGCGCAACGACGGCTCGAATTTCGAAATCGCCTGCGACGCCCTGCTGCCGTTCTTCGGATTGACCATGAAGCTCGGTCCGGTCGCCGATTGGGGCATGGAGATGAAGGACGGCGAGTATATCGTGGTGGACACCGCGGCGTTCGAATCGAGCGTGCCCGGGATTTTTGCGATCGGCGACATCAATTGGTATCCGGGCAAGCTCAAGCTCATCTTGTCGGGCTTCCACGAAGGCGCGCTGATGGCGCAAAAGGCATACCACTACGTCTATCCGGGCAAGCGGCTGGTTTTTCAGTACACCACTTCGTCCACCAGCCTGCAGAAGAAGCTCGGCGTCGCGTGAGGCGGCATAGCGCTAGCCCACGGTCGTCATTGCCGGGCATGACACCGCAAGTCGGGTTTACCCGACTTGCGGCG
Organism: Alphaproteobacteria bacterium; assembly: GCA_005883445.1. Lineage (GTDB taxonomy): Bacteria > Pseudomonadota > Alphaproteobacteria > Rhizobiales > Xanthobacteraceae > VAZQ01. Next base: position 3,803 of record VAZL01000534.1, read on the forward strand.
CATAATACTGCGCAACTCGGGCAAGCCCGAGTTGCGGTGCAATCCATCCACCTTCGCGAAACTTTTTGCGAAAGACGATGGATGCGCGGGTCATAAGCGCGTTCACGCGCGTCTTCCGACGCGCTATGCCCGCGCATGACGCCTAGCGCCCGGACGTCGGCAGCCGCGGAGCAAGC
>VAZL01000534.1:4004-7597 GCA_005883445.1 Alphaproteobacteria bacterium
CCTGGCGCGCGACCGGCAGCGCCGCGTCCGCCATGGCGGCGTGACCTTCGGCGGTGGGATGAACGGCGCCGCCGTAGACCGCCGCGAACACGCCCCAGATCGCATCGTGCAGATCGCTCGGCTGCAGCACGGCGGGCAGTCCTTCCGGATAGGTCATGGCGGTGAAGTAGCTGTCGTTCGCCGTGCGAATCCAACGCGCGCGCGATGCGTATGGGCGAAACTCGCTCGCCGCATAGCCGCAGGTCATTGGATCGGTCGCGCCCTTCGTCAGGCTGCTCTCGAAGGTTTCGCCCTTGCCCGAAAAGCATTCGCGATCGAAAGCGGGATCGTCGTCGCTGCGCGCGCACGCGCCATGCGCGGCAAAAGCCGTCTGGTGCGCGTCGACAAAGGTCATGCGCTCGCTCGAGGGATCGCGGCAGCCCTCCTCGCAGCGCGCCAGCGCCCTGATCCCGGGCAGAAACTTTTGCGACACGAAGTTCACCGCTTGACGCAAGCGCTCGCCGTCGACGGCGAAGGCCGGGTGCACGTCGAAGCCATCGCGTCCGCCCGGGCACGGCGTGTTGGGGCCGGCAAGCGCGGGGTTGCCGTAGCTCACGTAGACGACGCGCGACAGATTTCCACCGACCAGCGGCTTGAGCGCGGCGCGCGCCTTGGCGAAATTGCCGGGCAACTCGCGATCGAGCACCTTTTGCGCATCCTCGACCGAGGCGATGATGCCGCCGCGATAGAGCAAGCTGCGTTCGGTCCCCGCCTCGATCATGACATTGGCGATGAGCCCGGAGAAAAAGATGTCATTGGCGCCGATGGTGAGCAGCACCAGATCGAGGCTGCGGTCGGCCTGATGGCGGCGGGCCGCCGCCAGGAGCTCCGTCAACGCGGCGATCTGGGCGCGAACCGTCCCCGAACAGGCAGCGCCCGTGCCCGGGCTCGGGCACTCGCGCGCCCGCTGGTTGTTGAGGAATCCGGCATTGATGGTTGCGCCCGAGCAGCCGAGCGGAAGGAACGTGACGGCGAGATGCGGGTTCTCGATGGCGAGCGCGAGCGCGGTGCGCATCTGATAGCTGTAGAGCGAGCGGTGGCAGGGACCGCTGAGCCAGCGCGCGCTTTGCAGCGCCCAGTCGGCGGCCCGCGTGTCCTCGTTCGCCATCGTGGCGCAGGATTTGTTGCCGCTGAAGCCGGCGCGTCCCGGCCGATAATATTCGCCGCCGCCGAACCGCTTGAAGCAAAAGCCCTGGTCTGACAGCCGCACCGCCCGGTCGGGATTGCCTTCGCCCGCCGCGATCGAGTCTCCCATGCCGGCGATGAGCGCATCGCGCACCACGATCTCGCTGACCAGCCGCAGCGCCGTGCCGTCCGTCAAAATGATGTCGACGCTGGCGATGGTCGGCCGGTTGCTGACGAGACGAGCCTTCACCTCTTCGTCGCAAGGACCGCTCACTTGCCGCGGGTGGCCGTCGCCGTCGTCGAAGCTCCAGGCGCAACCTTCATTCGCCGGCACGGTTCCGGCAAGCATGACGCCCACACGATGATCGCGCGGGGCAAGATAGCTCTCGCGTTCGCCGTCGCGATCGCAGAATTCCAGGAGCAAGCCCGCACGGTCGACGCACAGCCGTTCGATCATGTCGCGTGCCCAACCGCGGCCGTCGGTCTCGCTGGCCAGGCGCCGCTCGGCCGCGAGCACGCCATCGCTGCGCATCGCGGCAACGTGACGCTGGAAGTCGGCCTCGTTGCGGAACAGGCGGAATCGGTTCTTGACCTCCCACTCGATGTGTGGTGCGGCGCCGGCTGCGGGCTGCGCGTGGACCGCTTGTCCGCCCCAGGTCGAGAACACAAGAAGGAAGCCGACGACAAAGAGAGAGCGCATGGCATCTGCCGCGATCGACTACGGCGCATGATTAGCATGGCGGATGCGGCGGAAATGTGAGGTCGGCGCGGTTCCGGACGCCGCAGCTAAGTTGCTATCGTTTCAGCGGTTTCGACCATCCGCCACGATGTGAAAAGCGCGCGCCCGAGGGGGGCCTTCGCCGGGGCAAGTCCTTCGCAGGGGTCAGCCTCGGCGGCACTTCGTCGATGCTGCATTCGGCTAAATTCGTCAGTCCCAGTACCGGGGTGATTGTCCGCGACTCCTCGCAAGCGCGTTCACGCGCGTCCATAGCCCGTCGAAGACGGGCGTGAACGCCCTTAACGACGCGCCATGCCCGGCAATGACAGGCCAGTGCCGGCGGTGGGGCGCTGCCCACCGCCCGCGGCCGCCGAACTTCTCGACCGCGCAAACTTTCCATGAGCGCAATTTTTTTGTAATTGTTCGGCAACGAACAATCCGGGAGGATGACATGACTCGACTACGCGTGGGACTTGGCTGCGCCATCGCGCTGCTGCTCGGCGTCGCAACCGCGAGCGCGCAAGGCACCGTCAAGATTTGGCTGATCAACGTTCTGTCCGGCCAATTCGCCGACGCCGGCATCCAGCTCGACAACGGGGTCAAGACCTACATGAAGCAGCACGGCGACACCGTCGCCGGCAAGAAGATCGAGATCATCCGCAGAGACGTCGGCGGCCCGGCGCCCGACGTGGCCAAACGGTTCGCGCAGGAACTGGTCGTGCGCGACGGCGTCGACATCCTGGCGGGATTCCTGCTCACGCCGAACGCGCTCGCCGCCGCCGACGTCTCGGCGCAGGCGAAGAAGTTCATGGTGGTCATGAACGCCGCCACCTCGGTCATCATCACGAAGTCGCCCTACATGATCCGCACGTCCGTCACCTTGCCGCAGGTGATGGAGACGTTCGGAACCTGGGCGGCCAAGACCGGGCTCAAGAAATGCTACACGATGGTGACCGATTACGGTCCGGGACACGATTCCGAGGCCGCCTTTCAGCGCGCGTTCAAGGAGGCGGGCGGCGAGATCGTCGGCTCGGTGCGTTTCCCGGTCGCGAACCCGGATTTCTCGGCCTTCGTCCAACGCGCCAAGGACATGAACCCGGAGTGCATCTACATCTTCATCCCCGGGGGTGCTCAACCGGCCGCCCTGGGCAAGGCTTTTGCCGAGCGCGGCATCGATTTCAGCAAGACCAAGGTTTTGGGGTCGGGCGAGACCACGGCGGAACAAGCGCTCAAAGCGATGGGCGACGCCGGCCTCGGCATGATCTCAGCGTGGCATTACGACTACAAGAGCGACGCGCCGCTCAACGTCGAGTTCGTCAAGGTGTTCAACGAAATGCACGGGCGCAATCCCGACTTCTTCTCGATCGGCGGCTACGACGGGATGCACGCGATCTACGAGACGGCAAAGAAGGCCGGCGGCAAGACCGATGGCGATTCCCTGATCGCCGCGGCGAAAGGGCTGAAGTGGGAATCGCCGCGCGGCCCGATGTCGATCGACGCCGACACCCGCGACGTCGTGCAGACGATCTATATTCGCCGCGTTCAGAAGGTGGGCGGCGAGCTCGTCAACGTGCCGTTCGACAAGATCGAGAACGTCAAGGATCCGACGCGCGCGCGCGGCGGCTAGGGTTCGACCCCGGACTTCGCAAGCCCTTACGGCGGCGGCTGCGCGCGGCGCAGGCGCGGCAGCATGGCTGTCCCCGGCGGTTTG
>VAZL01000535.1 GCA_005883445.1 Alphaproteobacteria bacterium
CGCTCTTTCGACAACTCCTTGGAGCCGATATGTCTGTCGTCACGCTTGCTCAAGCTTCGACCATCGTCGAGGCCGCGCTTAAGAAAGGCCGCGACACCAATTGCGCGCCGCTGACCGTCGCCGTGCTCGACGCCGGCGGACACCTGGTCGCGTTCAAGCGCGAGGACAAGTCCGGCCTCTTGCGCTTCGACATCGCCTTCGGCAAGGCCTGGGGCGCGCTCGGCATGGGCTTCGGCTCGCGCACGCTCGCTGCGCGCGCGGCCAAGACCCCGCAGTTCTTCACTATGCTGGCGGCCGCCAGCGGTGGACGCATGGTCACCAATCCCGGCGGCGTGCTGGTCAGAACCGCGGCGGGCGACATTATCGGCGCGGTCGGCATTTCCGGCGATACCTCCGACCGCGACGAGGCCTGTGCGATCGCCGGCATCGAGGCGGCGGGACTCAAAGCCGATCCGGGACAGGACGCGAGCTGACTGGGACGAGGCGGCTGCGGACACAATGATATTCTGAGCTTCTCGACCTTCAGCGGTCAGTCGAAGGAGCTGCGAGCCGGTCCGCCGCAACGGATCACCCTCATCTGCCGTTCGGCTGTGGGCTCCCCTATCGCGGAGGGACTTGCCGCAATATGGTCCTCGGCGATAGGGATCAGCCGGCTGGAATTTTCATCAAGCAAAACCGCGCGGCTTCAACTCGGGAGAGACCATGGGCACGGCAAATTTCGGCATCGCCGGATTGGATTGGCAGCAACGGGTCAACTGGGACCGCTTGAAGAAGTACCGGACCGAACGTGCACGCGAGCGCATGAAGAAGCACGGCCTCGGCGCCATGCTGTGTATGTACGACGAGAACGTGCGCTACCTCACCGGCACGCTCACGCCGGGCTGGAATCGGCTCAAGCCGGGACTGCGCTATGCGCTCCTTTGCGGTGACGGCGCGCCGGTGCTGTTCGAGCAGGGCGACCTCGGCTTCCAGATCGAACGCCACTCGCCGTGGATCCCCAAGGAGAACGTCCGCTACTCCTATGCCTGGATCAAAGGCGCCGCCGGCCCGGCCTCGCAACAGCAGGTCAAGAAGTTCACCGACGCGATCCTTTACGAGATGAAGCGCCACGGCGTCGCCGGACAGAAGCTCGGCGTCGACTTCATCGACATCAACATGATCAACATTTTCAAGGACAAGAAGATCAACTGGGTCGACGGCATGACGCCGATGATGGAAGCGCGCGCCGTCAAGAACGCCGACGAGCAGGAATGCATGCGCATTGTCGGCGCGATCGGCGACGCCACGCACTGGGAGTGCATGAAGTTCCTGCGGCCCGGCATCACCGAGAACCAGGTCACGGCGCACCTGATGAAATATCTCTACAGCATTCCCGGCATGGAGGACGTCGAGGACGTGATCGTCTCGTCCGGCCCCAACACTTGGCCGAACTGGCGCAATTTCTCCGACCGCATCATCCAGCCCGGCGACATCGTGTTCATGGATTTGGCCGCGCTCACCTGGAACGGCTACAAATCCTGCTATTACCGCACCTATTGCGTCGGCAAGGAGCCGACGAAGGAGCAGAAGGACACTTACGCCACCGCGCTCGAATGGCTCTACGATTCGATCCACGCGGTGAAGGCCGGCACCACCACGCGCGAGATCGCGAAGAAATGGCCGTCCGCGAAGGAGGCGTGGGGCTACAAGGAAGAAGACCAGGCGGCGGCGAATCTGTGGGGCCACGGCCTCGGCCTGGCGCAATACGACCCGCCGGTGATCTCGCGCATCTGGTCGCTCGACCACCCGGTCGAGATCAAGGCCGGAATGACCTTCGCGCTCGAGACCCAGCACGGCAAGCGCTTCCGGTACGGCGTGCGCATCGAGGAAATGCTGATCGTGCACGAGAAGGAGATCGAGATCATCTCGAACTTCCCGGTCAAGCAGATCACCGTGGTCGATCCGATTCCCGGCTACGGCGACCACGTGAAATGATCGACGTCTGCGCATGACGGAGTTCATCGTCCCGCTCATCGCCGCTGCGGCCGTCGACGCCGAGCGCGTCGGCCCGAAGGCGGCAAACCTCGCGGCGCTGGCGCATGCGGGCCTGCCGACGCCGGGCGGCTTTTGCCTGAGCGCTGATGCCTATCGCGCGCAGATCGCGACGCTTGGACTTGAGCCGATGGTGCGCCACTTCGCGGCCGCCGATGTCGTCGAAGAGCGGCGTCTGGCGGTCGAGATCCGGCTCGCCCTTTACGAGCAACCGATCGCGCCCCAAATCCTCGCGCCGCTGCTCGCGGCGTGGCGCAGTGTGCGAAAAACGAGCGAGGGCCCCAGCGCCGTGCGCTCCTCCGCCCTGATCGAGGATAGGAAAGGCGGCAATTTCGCCGGCCAGTTCGAGAGCTTTCTCGGCATCGATGACGAGGCCGCGTTGCTGACCGCCGTGCGCGCCTGCTGGGCGGCGCTGTGGACCACGACTGCGCGCCGCGGCATGGCAAACCACGCCCGCTCGCCTGCGGACACGGCCATGGCCGTGCTTATTCAGCCGCTGGTCGACGCGCGCGCCTCCGGCGGCGGTTTGAGCGAGACGGCCTCCGGAGGGATGCTCATCAGCGCGACCTGGGGGTTAGGCTCCGCCATCGCGCAGGGCGAGGTGGTCCCCGATCGCATCGTGCTCTCGCGCCAGGGGTTTCTGCGCACGGTCGATGCCGGCCGCAAACGTCACCGCGAGAGCTGCGGCCACGGCGCCGGCGCCATGCCGCAGGCAGTGCCGAACGAACTCGTCAGCGCGCCGTGTCTTGACGCCGCGCAAGCGGTGACGCTCGGCCGCATGATGCGCAAGGCGGAGGCCGTCGTCGGCGGTCCGGTTGAGGTCGAATGGGCGCTCGACCATCTGGGCTTCAAGTTGCTGCAGGCGCGCCCGCTCATCGTCGAGCCGATCACCGTCCGCGACGAGATCTGGCGCAAGCATCCCGGTCTCAGCGGACACCCCGCGGGCGTCGGCTGGGGCGCTGGCCGCGCGGTGGTGGTGAACTGCGAGTGCGAGTTGACGCGGGTTGCGCCCGGCGACGTGCTGGTCACGCGCATCGCCAGCCCGGCGCTGAGCCACGTGCTGCCGCGCGTCGCCGG
>VAZL01000536.1 GCA_005883445.1 Alphaproteobacteria bacterium
ATCCAATTCCGCCAGCGACGCGGCCAGTCCGATGTTCGCGGAGGCACGGTACAACTTTCCGATCTGCTGGACGAACAGGATCAGAAGCCGCGATCGAAACCCACCGGGGGACGTGTCTCCCAGAGTCGGTACTGAAGGCGCCCGCGTGAGCGTTCATTTTCGGGACCATACCGCCGACGCTGCTGTCACGAATGCCGTATGCCCCATCTGCAAATCTGATGCTGAGCAAATGTGCTCGCGTCATTCCAGTCCGAAACGGTTATTCACATCCTTGAGGCCGGCTCTGCCTGTCTGAACGTTCGACGCGCGAGGCTGGAATTCCAAAGCGACAAGAGTCCCATGCTCGGCCGTTCCCTCGGCAAGATGGGCTTCGGATTGCGATAAACGTCGCTGACGAGCTTTGCGCCCCGGCGCCCGCGCTGGAGAACGATCTTTCGACCGTTCGAGTTCGGACCGATGACCGACGCTAACGACGGTCGCCTGTTTGAACTCCTGGGACAAAAGCTCCATCAACCGATCTTCACTTTGCGAGTCGAGCGCCGCGGTTGCTTCGTCCAGCAAGATTATATCCGGTCGGCGAAGAAAGACTCGTGCAAACGCCAAGCGCTGCTTCTCCCCGCCCGATAAGATTTGATCCCAAGGACGTTCTTCGTCGAGGTGCTCGATGAGGTGACCTAGCCCGACTTTCTTCAAGACGTTTGCTATCTCCTCAACGCTCCTGCTATCGGCGGCCTCGGGATAGTTGGCAGCCCGTCGGAGTGTGCCGCTCGGCACATACGCCCGCTGCGGCAACACTAAGAGTTTCGCCCCTGCTGGCATCTCAATTTCGCCTCCACCCCACGGCCACAGACCCGCAAGGGCGCGCACCAGAGTGCTCTTGCCGGATCCCGATTCCCCTGTGACCAGCACCTTTTCGCCGGGCATGATTGCGACCTCCGCGCCAGTGACCAGTGTCCGGTCGTCGAGCGTAACCGAGAGGTTGCGCAACCGCAGCGCCGCGCCCTTCCGCTCGCAACGATTGATTCGGCCGACGCGGCCGATTTCCGCACGCTCTAGCTCATCCAGCGACATCTGCAGCAAGGCGACCCGGCGTGCGGAAGCAGTCCAGTCGGCGAGCCGCGGATAGTTGTCGACCAGCCAGTTGAATGCCGCCTGGACAATTGTGAATGCCGATGCCGCCTGCATGACTTCGCCAAGCGTCATCGTGCCGTCCAGGAATTTGGGCGCGCATAGGATGATCGGTAACACTGGCGCTATGTAGCTGCTGGTTTGGGAGACGATCGTGGTTCGCATGGTTTGAATGCAAATATCTCGCCATGCGCGCAGCACCATCTTGAGGGACTTGTCGACGCCGTTGCGCTCTTCGTCTTCCCCCTGGAGGAGAGCGATGCTCTCCCCGTTTTCGCGCAGGCGAGTGAGCACGTAGCGATACTCTGCCTCAGCTTGGTTCTTGTTCTCTGACACTGCGATGAAGCGGCGTCCGATTAAAACCATGGATCCGCTCGCCGCTACTGCATAGATTACTGCGGCGACAACGAGAAAGCCGGGAATGGTTACGGCCATGCCGCTGAATTGGATTGTGAGAGTACCGCCGATCGTCCACAAAATCACAATGAATGTCGTCGCCGAAAGAACAGCCGTTATCATTCCGGTGGCGAAATCGACTGGTGATTCGGTCGCAATCCGAATGTCGTCCGCTACGCGATATTCGGGATTGCCGGGGCCGCCGCTTACTAGATTGAGATGATAATAGCGGCCGTTCTTAAGCCAGCGGTTGACGAGTTGATTGGTGAGCCACTCTCGCCATCGCCGCTGGGTCGTCATGCGCGCATAGACCTGCAGGACACCAAAAACGACGCTTGCCGCCAGCAGTGGCAGGTACACCAACGCCAGGGAGAGAACCGTGTGCGAATCCTTCTCCTGCAGCGCGTCGAAGATGCCGCGTGTCCAAACGTTCATGCCGTAGGAAGTGGCAAGGTTTAGAAGGATGGTGAGCAGAAGAATTCCAGACAGAACCCACGACAACCGCGTCCCGCGTTTACCCCAAAATCCCGTGGCGTTTTCCCAAAATCGCCGTAGCAAATGGGACGGCTGCGGGCACTTGATCTGTTTCGTCAACCCGTACGTCCTCTGCTCTTCGATTCTTCGCGTCGCAGACGCTTCGTAAAAACCGGTTATCGCTTTTGGCTTAAGGGGCCGAACGATTGCCGGGTTAAGTGAAGAACAGGTTAACGGCGCGCTCCATAGTACTTGACTATATCGACTGAGCGACCGCAAAGCCGAGCTTGAGGCAGGTCACCATGAATGCACGACAATCAGGGAATGGACGCCGGGGCCTCGGCAACGACCAGCTCCGCCAGCGTTTCCTGACTAAGCAATTTGATTGTTACAACTTTCAAAGGGAGGGGGCTCAACGAGAGGATCCGTCTTGTGCACGAGGCCAAAAAAGTTTTCGGAATTCTGCGGGAGTTTGCGGGAGGTAGAACGCCCGTCCATGCACCGGATGACCGCTGCCCTACTCTTGTCCCATATGGCGACTGCGAGATCGGAAAAAGGCCGACTCAAGCCTTGGCCCGTGCAGCAATTTGTCGGCTTTTACTTGGGCGAACTGTGAACGCCGCAGCGGCGGCGCTCGCCAACGCGAGGGCAGCAGCGAGAAGCATGGCAATACCTATGCCCTCCGCCAGGGATTCTTTAACGACGGCCTCGGCGAGCGGCCGATCTGCACCTAGAGGCGTCGTCAGCGATGGGTCGATGACGAACTTACCGCGCGCGCTCTCGATTACCTGCCTGACACTCGATGACAGCGCTGGGGTCTGCAGATAACGATCCAATGCGCGGTCGAAGCCATTGAGGGTCACGGCCCCAAAAATCGCGATGGCTAAGAGGGTCGCCACGGAGGCCACCGCATTGTTTATTCCGGACGCAACGCCGGTCTGATGCCCGGGAACGGCATTAATGACGGTCGTCGTCAGGGGGGCCACGGTTACTGCCATGCCGAGCCCAATAATCGCGATCGGTGCCAGGAATCCGCTCCAGTACGAGGTAGACGGCCCCGACAAGGCAAAAAGTGCAAAAGCCGACGGCGGCAATAGTTGGGCCGGCAATCAGCGGCACCCGAGCGCCGACGCGATCGAGCAGACCGCCGGACCAGCGCGACAAGACACCCATGATGATTGTGAAAGGCAAAAACACCGCGCCGGCGAGCGTGGCGGAATATCCGTGCACCTGAATGAGGTCAAACGGTAGGAGGAAGAAAGCGCCGCCCAGCGCGCTGTACAGTAACAACGTCAGCACATTGATGCCGCTAAAGGTGCGCGAACGAAACAGACCAAGCGGCATCATGGGAGAGCGGGTTCGCCCTTCGTGCCATACGAACCCCAAGAGAAAGAGCAGGCTGACGGCCAAGGAGACGAGGACCGACACATCCCACGCACCCCT
>VAZL01000537.1 GCA_005883445.1 Alphaproteobacteria bacterium
AGCTACGAGCGCAAGCACAACGAAGCAAACGGCGAGCACAACCAAGATGGGTCCGATGAAAATCACAGCACGAATTACGGCGTCGAAGGACCAACTGATGATGCTGCAATTCTCCGGCTGAGGCGGCAATTGCGGCGTAACCTGCTTGCAAGCCTCATGTTGGCGCAAGGCGTGCCGTTGCTGCTTGCAGGAGACGAAGTTGGCAATAGTCAGGGCGGCAACAACAACGCCTATTGCCAAGACAATCCAATTGGATGGGTGGATTGGTCCGCGCTCGGCCACAATGAGGAGGACATGATGGCCTTGGTGAGCGAGCTCAGCGAGCTGCGCCGGCGATTTCCCCAATTGCGCGCACGGCGCTGGGTCGAAGGTCGCCGCGCTGACGGCTCCTTCGACGTGTTGTGGCTGACGCCGCAGGCCACCGAAATGGTGGAACGAGACTGGAATTTTCCAGAGGGACGTTTCCTGTCCTATGTCCTCGGTCCGGTGGAGCAAGCAGACGCGCCGCTCTATGTCGTGCTCAACGCCGCGTTGGAGACGATCGAGTTCACGCTTCCTGTTCTCCCACAATACAGCCGTTGGACTATCCTCTTGGAAACGGCGCTGGAGCCGCGGCTCGGCGCAGAGTTGGCGGCCGGCTCGAAGTTGCAGGCGCGGCCACGGTCGATTCTGGTATTTTCGGGGTGGCCATGACGGCCAGCGTGCGCTTTGGCGCCGAGCTGCATCGAGGCGGAGTCACCTTCCGCCTCTGGGCTCCGGCCGCTAAGCGCGTCGAGGTGATGCTGGATCGCGCCTATCCGATGCAGGCGCAGGCCGAGGGCTGGTACGAACTCACGGTACCCGGCGCGCGCGCCGGCACTCTCTACAAGTATCGTATCAACGGCGAAATAGAGGTCCCGGATCCCGCCTCACACTTCCAGCCACAGGACGTGCTTGGGGCAAGCGAGGTCATCGATCATGATCGATTCGAATGGCGGACAAATGAATGGCGGGGGCGGCCGTGGGAGGATGCGGCGTTCTTGGAGGTTCATGTCGGCACATTCACGCCCGGCGGCACGTTTCGCGCCACGATCGAGAAGCTCGACCATGTAATTGAGACCGGAGTGACCGCGATCGAACTGATGCCGATCGCCGACTTCGCCGGCAGCCGAAATTGGGGCTACGACGGCGTTCTGCTCTATGCGCCGGACAGCGCCTACGGGCGGCCGGATGATCTGCGGACGCTGATAGACGAAGCGCATGCCCGCGGGCTCATGGTGTTTCTCGACGTCGTCTACAATCATTTTGGTCCGGAAGGTAACTTCCTCCATCATTACGCGCCGACATTCTTCGCGTCCGTGCATACGCCGTGGGGCCACGCTATCGATTATGAGATTCCACAAGTGCGCGCCTTCGCGATCAGCAATGCCCTCCACTGGCTCGAGCTCTATCGTTTCGACGGCCTGCGGCTCGATGCCGTTCATGCCATCGTCGAAGCCGGACGGCCCTCGATCCTCTATGACCTGAGCCGAATGGTCGGACACTTCGCTGCCGCCACTGGGCGAATGATCCACCTCGTATTAGAGAACGATAACAACCGTGCGAGTTTACTCGATCCGTGCGCCAATCCTTCCCAAGGCAAATATCGCGCGCAATGGAACGACGATTACCATCACGCTTGGCACCGCCTGCTGACTGGAGAGGACAGCGGCTATTATCGTGATTATGCACCGGATCCCCGCCGTCACATCGCGCGCGTCCTATCCTCAGGGTTCGCCTATCAAGGCGAAGCCTCCCCTCACCGACATGGTCGAAGTCGCGGTGAAGCATCGGCTGCCCTGTCGCCGCTCGCCTTCGTCAATTTTCTGCAGAACCATGACCAGATTGGTAATCGTCCCTTGGGGGATCGTCTTGCATCCCGCGCGCACGAGGCCGCTCTCACGGCGGCGCTCGCCATCACGCTGCTTGCTCCGATGCCGCCGCTCTTGTTCATGGGAGAAGAATGGGGGTCAACCCAGCCCTTTCCCTTCTTTTGCGATTTCCAGGGGACGCTAGCGGATGCGGTGCGCAAAGGCCGCCGGGAGGAGTTCAAGTCCGCCTACACCGAATTGGGCGATGATGTTCTGGACCCGCTCGAAGAAGCAACGTTTCGCTCCGCGGTGCTGGATTGGGATGCGCGCACGACGTCGAAGGGCCATAAGCGGCTCGCGTTGGTCCGCGACTTGTTGAGGACGCGGCGCCGGGAGATCGTGCCGCAGCTTGCCGGCGCAAAGTTCGCCGCCGCAGAATGCGAGCAACATGTCCTGACCGCGAATTGGGTACTCGTCCACGGCAAGATGCTCAGAATGCTTGCCAACCTCGCCGATGACGGCGCCGAACTGCCCCACAACTTTCGACCGCTACGACCGATTTGGGGCGGCGAGCCGCCGGCAAGGCTGCCGCCGTGGTCCGTGTTCTGGAGCATCGGAGAGGGATGATGCCGCCCTCCATCCCGCTCGCGACTTACCGTATCCAACTCACTCCGAACTTCGGCTTCGACCAAGCGGCCGCGCTGGTGCCGTATCTCAAGGCGCTTGGCATCAGCCATCTCTATGCTTCCCCGTTCCTCAAGGCGCGTACGGGCAGCCTGCACGGATATGACGTGGTCGACCACAATTCGTTCAATCCCGAGCTCGGCGGCGAGGATGCGTTTCGGCACTTGTCCGCTGCGCTCGCTACGGCGGATATCGGGCTCATCCTCGATTTCGTGCCCAACCACATGGGCGTTCACTATGCCGACAATCCATGGTGGCTCGACGTCCTGGAATGGGGACCGAAATCTCCCTGCGCTGCTTCGTTCGATATCGATTGGCAGACCCTGCCCGCGCATCCTGGCGGTGGCGTCTTGATCCCTGTTCTCGGAACGTCCTACGGCGAAGCGCTGGAACGCGGTGAAATCGAGCTGCGATATGATGCAGCGGAGGGCAGCTTCTCCGCCTGGTATTACGAGCATCGGCTGCCCATTGCTCCCAGCCGTTACGGCGAGATTTTGCAGAAAGTCGTATTGGAAGCCGGCGCGGCCGAGCACCCTGCAGGCCGCAAGCTACTCGAATTGGCAGCGCGGTATCGCGGCCCCCATAATCCCCCGCGTCACCTGGCGTCGACCTTCAAGGCCGAACGCCGGGGCCATGCTCCCCCTGCATCATTTGCTCGAGCGACAGCACTATCGGCTCGCGCATTGGCGACTTGCCGGCAGCGAGATCAACTACCGGCGATTTTTCGACATTAACACGCTGGCCGGGCTGTGCGTGGAAGACCGCGGCACCTTCGACGCCGTTCATGGACTTGTCCGCCGCCTCATCGCCGAAGGCCGCCTGCACGGGTTGCGGCTCGATCACATCGATGGGCTGCGTGATCCGCACCAGTACTTCCGCCGGCTCCAACGGCTCATCGACGTCGCGCGGCCCCCAAAGAGCGGACCGTTCTACGTGGTGGCCGAAAAGATTCTAGCCGATGGAGAGCGCCTGCCTCGATTTGCTGGAGTTGCGGGTACGACGGGTTATGAATGGCTTAACGTCATCTCACGGGTTCTGCTCGACGATCGCGGGCTCGCCACACTCGGGCGAGCCTGGCACGATGTGAGCGGCGATGAACGCAACTTTGACGCCATTCTCATCGAAGCCAAGCGTCGCGTGATTGCAAACATTTTGGCGAGCGAGTTCACCGTACTGACGCGTTTGCTCGCACGGATCGCAGCCGGCCACTACACCACACGCGACTATACAACCGAGCGACTGCGCGCCGCGTTCGAGCTGTTCATCTTACATTTCCCGATCTATCGCACGTACGTCACTGCGTCAGGTCCGAGCCGCGAGGATCGTGCAATCATCGAAGGGGCTCTCGCCAATGCTCGTGCCGATTGGTTTGGTTCGGACTTGGGGATTTTCGAATTCCTGCGCGATGCGTTGACGCTCGACCTCATTGCCGGGGGACGCGCGGGCCACAGCATTGCGCGCGACCGCCGCTTCGCATTCAAGGTTCAGCAATTCACCGGTCCAATGATGGCGAAGTCGCTGGAGGATACCGCCCTCTATCGCTTTCATCGCCTTTTGGCCCTCAACGAAGTCGGCGGCGATCCCGCCGCTGGCGCACTGTCAGTCGCGAGTTTTCACGAGCGCATGCAGGAGCGTGCCGCCAAATGGCCGCATGGCCTAACCGCGACTGCAACGCACGACACCAAGCGCGGCGAGGACGCCCGCGCGAGAATAATCGCCCTCTCCGAACTCGCCGACGAATGGAGGCGAAGTGTGCAGCAATGGCGGCAGCTCAATGCCAAGTTCGTGGTCTCGTTAGGACCGTCACGGATGCCTTCGTCGGCGCACGAATACATGCTCTATCAGGCGTTGCTCGGCGCCTGGCCTCTTGCTGGCATCGACGCGACCTTCGTCGAGCGGGTTCAGGCCTATGCCGTCAAAGCCGCCCGCGAAGGCAAACAGCAGACCAGTTGGCTCGCGCCCAATGAACAATACGAGATGGGTCTCAAAGACTTTCTTGATCGCCTCCTTGATCGCGAACGGTCCGCAAGCTTCATTGAAGCCTTTGATGCATTCGCGCGCCGCGCGGCGTTAATGGGGGCGCTGAACAGCCTCGCGCAGTTAGTCCTGAAGGCGAGCATGCCGGGCGTCCCTGATTTCTATCAAGGCAGCGAACTCTGGGACCTCTCCTTGGTGGATCCCGACAACCGACGACCGGTCGACTTCGCCGCGCAAGCATCCGCACTCAACTCGATCGGCGAGCCGCCGGATTGGCATGCGCTTGCGAGCAAATGGCCAGACGGCCGCGTCAAGTTTGCTCTGATGCGCCAGCTTCTGGCGCTGCGACAGCGGCTTCCGGACGTCTTTACCAACGGTTCCTATCGTCCGCTCGCCATCGTCGGTCCGAACCGCCACGAGCTCGTCGCGTTCGCACGGCTCGGCGAGCGAAACGCGGTTATCGTTGTGAGCGGACGGCTGTTTGGTCGCGCGACGCAGGACGGGAGGCGATGGCCGCCCGGTCAAGCCTGGAATGCATCGGTATTGGCCGACGGTTTTTCCACGATGCGCAGCGTGCTGGCGCTCGACAAAACAATGACGGGGCCAAGCTTGGCGGCTGCAGACTTGTTCGATGTTCTGCCCCTTGCCGTCCTGCAAGCACAATATGCCCCGGCCAGGCGCGAGCGGCCGAGAGCAAAGGCGAGCGCAGCGGCAAAGTGAGTATGGGCGCAAACGCCACAAAAGAAGGAGGCCGTCCGGGATCTCTCGTGAGGGCCGGACGGCTCCGCGGACGTCGTGCCGACCGACCAAGGGTCGGTTCCCTCCCTCCGCCGAATCGCTATGTACGCGAGATGACAGATTCGGGCAATCGGAAGCTCGCATCTTCTAGTTTTCAACACGACAATCGTTCTCAGTTTTCAATTGGTTGGATGATCCGAGGTATTGGCGCAAATCAGACTTAGTCGGCGTTATGTGGCAAACGGGCCACACTGCCAGGCAATGAGGATCGGGCCCTGAAAGAAGTCGGAACTAACCAAGCGGCTGGATGTTACGCGACCGGGTATTCGGGCGGGGGAGAT
>VAZL01000538.1 GCA_005883445.1 Alphaproteobacteria bacterium
CGCTTCCCGACCGCAGCTACGACGCCGTCACCATCGCCTTCGGCATCCGCAACGTGCCGCGCATCGCGGCGGCGCTGGGCGAAGCCTATCGCGTGCTGCGGATCGGCGGACGCTTCCTCTGCCTCGAATTCTCCACCGTCGACGTGCCGGGCCTCGCCGCGCTCTACGATTTCTATTCCTTCAACGTGATTCCCGCGCTCGGCCGCGCCGTCACCGACGATGCCGAGGCCTATCGCTATCTCGTCGAATCGATCCGCCGCTTCCCGCGACCCGATGCCTTGGCCGAGATGATGCGAGCGGCCGGCTTTGCCCGCGTGTCGTTTCAGCGCTTGAGCGGAGGCATCGTCGCGCTGCACTCGGGCTGGCGGTTGTGACTGTTCACACCGACCGCGCCGCACCGCCGTGATCCACGCCGTCGCCCATTTCGTCCGTCTCGGCCACGCCGGTTTCGTATGCGCGCGCGAGGGCGTTTTCGGCGGCATCGACACCACGCTGCTGCCGCCGCCGGCGCGCGCCGCCGTGCGCGTGGCGCGGCTGATCGAACGGCCGGCCAGCCGCGTGGCGGCAAACCGCCTCGCGGCCGCGCTCACCCGCCTCGGCCCCAGCTATGTGAAGCTCGGACAGTTCCTGGCCACGCGGCCGGACGTGGTCGGCGTAGGCTTGGCGCGCGACCTCGAGACGCTGCAGGACAAGATGGTGCCGTTCGCGCAGGCGGAGGCCGAACGCGCCGTCGAAGTCGCGTTGGGCAAGCCGCTCGCCGAGCTGTTCGCGTCGTTCGGGGCGCCGGTGGCGGCCGCCTCGATCGCGCAGGTACATCGCGCCGCGGTCGCAACCGATGGCGGCCGCCGCGCGGTGGCGGTGAAGGTGCTGCGGCCGGGCGTCGAGCGGCGCTTCAAGGTCGATCTCGACGCTTTCATCTTCGCCGCGCGCACCGCCGAGAAGCTGTCCGCGGAAGCGCGCCGGCTGCGGCTCGTCGAGGTGGTGGAGACGCTGCGCCGCACGGTCGCGATCGAGATGGATCTGCGCTTCGAGGCGGCCGCGCTCTCGGAAATGGCCGAGAACACCAAGGACGATCCCGATTTCCGCGTGCCCGCGGTCGACTGGGACCGCACCGCGCGCGACGTGCTCACGCTCGAATGGATCGAGGCCACGCCGCTCTCCGACCGCGCCCGGCTCGAGGCCAAGGGCTTCGATCTCACGAGCCTCGCGCGCGCGGTGATTCAAACCTTTTTGCGCCAGGCGCTGCGCGACGGCTTCTTCCACGCCGACATGCATCCCGGCAATCTCTTCGTCGACGACGCCGGCGAACTGGTCGCGGTCGACTTCGGCATCATGGGCCGGCTGGGGAAGAAGGAACGGCGCTTTCTCGCCGAGATTCTGCTCGGCTTCATCACCCGCAACTATCAGCGCACCGCCGAGGTGCATTTCGAGGCCGGCTACGTGCCGCGGCATCATTCGGTCGAAAGCTTCGCGCAGGCGATCCGCGCCATCGGCGAGCCGATCCACAACCGCACCGCGGAAGAGATCTCGATGGCGAAGCTGTTCGCGCTGCTGTTCGAGGTCACCGGCCTGTTCGACATGCGCACGCGGCCGGAGCTGCTGCTGCTGCAGAAGACCATGGTCGTGGTCGAGGGCGTCGCCCGCTCGCTCGATCCCAAGCTCGACATGTGGACGGTGGCGGAGCCGGTGGTGCGGGATTGGATCGAGCGCAATCTCGGCCCCATGGGCAGGATCGAAGACGCCGCGGAAGGCGCGCTCGAGGTCGGGCGCCGCCTTCTCGGCGGCGCGCCGGAACTGCTGGCGCGCGGCGCCGTGCTGGCGGAGCAGATCGACGCCATCACGCGCGATGGTCTGGTGCTGGCGGAGCAGACCGTTGCCGCCATCGGCCGCGCGCACGAGCGGCGCAACCGCTGGACCGCGGCGGCGCTGTGGGTGATTGCGCTGCTGCTGGGGTGGCTGGTGTATTTGCTGGTTCGGTAGTGCTTTGGCGATTCGCCGCAGTACTTCGACACCGTGCTCTGAAGGACGCAGGAGTGTTTCGCACCGTTCTAGGGCGTGTACTCATAAAATCGCGATCGGCGACAGCGAAATGTCAATGTGCGCTTTGGTCCACTTTGCGGACTCAGTCGGACATTTCGCGAGGTCCGAAAAGTTCCAATACCGGTCATTCGGCGAAGCCAACCTTTGCTCCGCGCAAGTCTGATTTGGAAAATATCGCCTAGCAGGCGGTTGGTCGGATCGCGGTTTGACTGAGCGAGACAAGCACCGCGGTGAGCGAAAATATCGCTTCTGCGATCGATACCGATGCTTATTTCCCGAATGACCAGACGTCAAACAGCGAGGCCAAAGGCATTGAAGATGAGGCAAGATCAAGATGATGAAGGCAAGATCAAACAAGCGGGCAGCAAACCGCGGTGAGCAGATGACGATATCGACGTCGTCGCCAGCATCGACCTTAGTCGAAATGAAACAGGAGGCTTTGAGTTGGCCGCCGCGCTTGCCGTCGCCATGGCTGGCATCGACCAACAGACCGCTGAACGGGTCGTCCAGGGTGCTCGTGCGGTCTGCCTGTACTCGAATGCGATCCGAAGCAATGTCGATGTCTCGGTCCGGTGAGCCCGACCGATCGATTTCATAACGCAGCTCGCAATGGAGAACAGACATGCTCATGCTCGATCGCCGGACGCTCCTGCGTGCCGGCTCTGCCGCCGTCGGGGCCGCTGCACTCGCCCCCACCGCCCCCGCCCTGGCCCATGCGCCGCAAGCGGGCAAGCGGGCGCAGCCTAGCTTCTACCGCTTCAAGCTCGGCACCATCGAGATCACCGTCGTCAGCGACGGCACGCTCGCGTTCCCGGCCGAAACGCTGTGGGGCGATCGGGCCGCGGACGCAAGAGTCCTGCTCACATCCACGTTCCAGCCATCTAGCCCGGTGGGGCTACAAATCAACACCATTCTCGTCAACACCGGCGACAAGCTGGTGTTGATCGACGCAGGCTGCGGCGTCGACAAGTTCCAGAAAACGACCGGCGGGTTGATTGGCAACCTCGCCGCCGCGGGCTACGCGCCCGGCGATATCGACATGATCCTGCTCACTCACGCCCACTTCGACCACCTGTGGGGTATCAGTGACCACGAGAACGCTTCGCTGGTGTTCCCCTCGGCCGAACTCGTCGCCAGCGAGACCGAGGTCGCCTTCTGGAGCGACCCCGAACTGCCCGCCAAAGTGTCCGCCAAGCAGCAGCCGCTGGTTACCCAGGCGAATCTGAAATTGGCCAGCCCCCGCCTGCGCCTGATCAAGGCCGGAGCGGAGGTGGCGCCGGGCGTGACCACCTTCGACACCGCCGGTCACACGCCAGGGCATATCTCGGTGCATATCAGTTCCGGCAGGGAAGAAATGCTCCTCACCGGCGACGTCGTGGTCGACTCGGCGATCAGCTTCCTGCATCCGGAATGGGCGTTCGGGTTCGACCTGGACGTGCCACTGGCAACTAAGGCGCGCATAGCCTTCCTCGACCGCGCAGCGGCCGACAAGACGCTGGTCGGTAGCTACCATCTACC
>VAZL01000539.1 GCA_005883445.1 Alphaproteobacteria bacterium
TGCGCACGACCGCCGAAGACCCGCAGCATATAGGTCTTGCTCGCATCGCCCTTGGGCAGCGTCTTGCCGTCACAGACGCGTACCATCTGCGCGCCGCCCTCCTCGTAATGGCCTTGCAGCCCGGGAATGTGCGCGAGGTATTTCGGCTGCGCCGGATCGGTCACGTCGAGGATCGAGGTACCGTTGTTTTCGGCTTGTCCGGTGAGTCGGTTGACCGGTTGCGGCACCTCGGGCGTTCCGCCGTGATGCCCGATATAGGCGATGTAGCGGCTGCCTTGATGATGGATCGTCGGCTGATAGGCGCTGCGGCCGTGCAAATCATTGTAGCCGACGAGCCGCATATTGTTGGCTTCCGGCGGATCTCCGATCTTGGGCGCCTGGGCGAGTGCGGGGAGCGTGAGGATCATCAATCCGGCAGCCGCGCTGGCAGCGCGCGCGCGGCCGATCGAGACACGTCGTTGCATCATTGCTTCTCCCTGACCGCGCTGCCCAGGTGGGACGATCGGGCAAGACGCGTCGCTTAGACGCGTCTTGCCAGGGCAAGCGTGGATCCCTAGCCCAACGCCACCTTGACCCGTTCGGGCGTGAACGGCGTGTGGCGCAAACGCACGCCGGCGAGCTGCATCACCGCATTCGAGATCGCGGGTGCGATCAGCGGCGTCGCCATTTGCCCGGCGCCCGTCGGATGGTTGTCGGTCGCGATCACCTCGATGTGCATCGCCGGTACCTCGTTCATGCGCGGCACGCGGTAGTCGTAGAAGTTCGACTGCTCGACCGCGCCGTTCTTGACGCTGATGCGCTCGGTCAACGACATGCCCAGCCCGTAGACGATGCTGCTCTCGGTCTGGGCCACCACGTTGTCGGGCTGCACCGCGACGCCGCAATCGATGGTGCACCAGAAGTCATGCACCCTGATCTGTCCGTTGGCGCGGTCGACCGACACTTCGGCGATGCCGGCGACTTGCGAGCCGGAATAGTCGATGTAGGCGACGCCAAGGCCGCGGCCGTCGCGCTTCTTGCCCCAGTTCGCCATCTCCGCCACCCGCTCGACCGCCTTCACGGCGCGCGGCGTGTTCTTCAACAGCTCGAGCCGGAATTTCAGCGGATCGATGCCGCGCTTGAGCGCGATCTCGTCGATGAAGGTCTCGATCGCGAACTTGTTGGCGGTGAAGCTGATCCCGCGCAGCGGGTTCGTGCGCACACCGGTGTCACGATAGAGCTGTTCCACCAGTTGGTGCGGAACGTCATAACCGCGCGGGTCGCCGCCAAGCATCGCAATGAAGTCCTTACCGCCGCTCATCTGGTAGCGCACCGGATCCATGTAGGGCCCGACGCGGTCCACGGCGATGCGGTGATGCCACGCCGCGAGCTTGCCGGAGGGATCGAAGCCGGCCCTCAGACAATGAGCAGAGATGGGGCGGAAGCGGCCACTGTGGACGTCGTCCTCGCGCGTCCACATGACCTTCACCGGTCGCCCCGCCTCTTTCGACAGCAACACGGCGTCGATAATGAAATCGACGTCGCGGTTGCCGCGACGGCCGAAACCGCCGCCCATCAGCATGTCGTGAAGCTTCACCTTGTCGCGCGCAATGCCGAGGACTTTGGCAGGCGCCTCGCACGCGATGCTTTGGCTCTGCGTTCCGGCCCAGATTTCGACTGAATCGCCGGACGGCGATACCGAGGCGATGGCGTTCAAGGGCTCCATTTGCGCGTGATAGGCGTAGTCGCAGCGGTACTCGGCCTCGAAGACGGAAGACGCTTTCGGCATCTCGCCGCGCGGGTCGCCGACCTTGCTCCATTCGGTTGCGCCGCGCGCGAGGTCCTTGGCATCGGCGGCGAACCGCTCCATGCCTTTATCGCTGTCAAAGCCCCAGGCGGTGCCGGTTCTGCTCCAGGTCACGGATTGGGTCAGCGCCTGGCGCGCCTCGAATGCCGCCCATGGCGTCTCCGCGAGCACGCCGACGCCATACGGTAACCTGACGATCCTGACGGCGCCGGCGATCACCTTGGCTTTTGTATCGTCGATCTTGTCCGGAACCGAACCTTCTACCGGTGCGCGCAGGACCGCGCCGTAGAGCATGTTCGGCACCTGTACGTCGATGCTGTAGCGCGCGCTGCCGTTGACCTTGCCCGCCACCTCCACCCGCGGCACGTCTTTGCCGATGAGCCGGAACTCGCTCGGCTTCTTCAATGCCTCGGGTTTCACCTCCGGCGCTTTGTCCGGAACCTCGGCAAAGGCGGCGATCTCGCCATAGCTGAGCTTGCGGCCCGACTTGACGTGCACGACCGCGCTCGGCTCGGTGCTGAGCTCTTCGAGCGGCACGCCGAGCTTCTTGCCGGCGTTCTCCATGAGCACGCGGCGCACCTGGGCGCCGAAGACGCGCAACGGCCGGTAGTAGCTCGTCACCGCATTGGAGCCGGCGGTATACATCATGCCTTGGAAGCCAGGGTTGCCGTAGATCGCATCGATCGGCGGCGCCGGCACGACGCGCACCTTCGACCAGTCCGCATCGAGCTCTTCCGCGACGATCAAAGGCAGCGAGGTCATCGACCCTTGCCCCATTTCGGTCGCAGGCGACATGATGGTGATCGTTCCATCGGTGGCGATGCTCACCCATGGACTGAGCGCCTTGCCGCTGCGCTCGCCCGCAAGCG
>VAZL01000540.1 GCA_005883445.1 Alphaproteobacteria bacterium
CGTCGAATTCGGCGGCGCTTGATATCACTCCGCCGCCACCGCGCGCTTCCCAAGGGGCAGGTCGAGCCGCTCCCAGACATCGAGCAGCGCCTCGGCCAGCGCATCAATCAGCGCATCCTCGTGGTAGGGCGTGGGGGTGATGCGTAACCGCTCCGTGCCCCTCGGCACGGTCGGATAGTTGATCGGCTGAATGTAGATGCCGTGGTCCGCGAGCAGCAGATCGGTTGCCGTCTTGCATTTCTCGGGCTCGCCCACGAATACGGGCACGATGTGCGTACCGTTCGGCATGACCGGCAACCCGGCGGCGTTGAGCACGGCTTTAACGCGTGCCGCGCGATCTTGATGGCGTTCGCGCTCGAAGCTCGAGGTCTTCAGATGCCGGATGGCAGCCGTTGCTGCGGCGCAGATCGCGGGTGGAAGCGCGGTGGTGAAGATGAAGCCGGGTGCGTAGCTGCGTACCGCGTCGCAGAGCACCGCGCTCGCCGCGATATAGCCCCCGAGACAGCCGAACGCCTTGGCGAGCGTGCCCTCGATCACGTCGATGCGGGCCATCGCGCCCTGGTGCTCCGCTTGACCGCCGCCGCGCACGCCGTACATGCCGACTGCGTGCACCTCGTCGGCATAAGTCATGGCGTGGTAATGCTCGGCGAGGTCACAGATGCGGTTGATCGGTGCTACATCGCCGTCCATGGAATAAAGCGTCTCGAATACGATCAACTTCGGCCGGTTCGGATCGGCTGCCCGCAACAACTCCTCCAGATGCGCCATGTCGTTATGGCGGAAGATTTGTTTCTCGCACTTCGACTGGCGCACGCCCTCGATCATGGAATTGTGGTTTGATGCGTCCGACAGGATGAGACAGTTCGACAGCAGCTTGGCAATGGTGGAGATGCCGGTTTCGTTGGACACGTAGCCCGAGGTGAAGACGAGAGCCGTCTCCTTGCGATGAAGGTCGGCAAGTTCACGTTCGAGATCGACCAGCGGGTGATTGGTGCCGGCGATGTTACGGGTGCCGCCCGCGCCCGTGCCCATGCGGGTCGCGGTTTCGACCATCGCCCCGATCACTTTGGGATGCTGGGCCATTCCGAGATAGTCATTGGAGCACCACACGATCACGTCGCGCGGCCCTTGCGGGGAATGCCATATCGCGTGCGGGAAGCGGCCGGCGAGCCGCTCGAGGTCGGCAAAAACCCGGTAGCGGCGCTCGTCCCTGAGCCGGGCAAGGGCATCTGTAAAATACGCCTCGTAATTCATGGATTGCGCGTCTCCCGGCAAGGAGAGCCTCGCTTTGGAACGTTTCAAGCTCTTTTTAGAGGCGTTCCAGGGCTCTTGTCGAGGCGATAATGAGCGTGGCCCAACGCCGCGGGTCTTGGGCTCCGCGAGCAAAAAAGCGGAAAAAACCCGCGCGGGCGATTTTATCGCGACCCCTTCGCGATCATCAGGGGACCAAATGCGGGCCCTGATCAAAAGTAGCGCCGGCCCTGTGACTAAACTAACATTTCAGCGCGCCTGCGCTGGCCGGTGAGCCAAGCCGCATGCGGTGATTTGGCGAGGGTATGAGGGTGACCGAACGCACGCACGGGCTGGAGAATGGCCTCACCAATTACGGCGACCGCGATTTCTCGCTCTATCTCCGCCGCTCCTTCGCGCAGTCCATGGGCTACTCGCGTGCCATGTTATCGAAGCCCGTGGTCGGCATCGCTTATACGCCGTCCGGTTTCAACAATTGCCACCGCCACTTCCCCGAACTGCTGGACGCGGTCAAGCGCGGGGTGCTCGCGGCCGGCGCGCTGCCGGTCGCCTTCCCCACGATCTCGCTGGGCGAAGTCTTTCTCAGCCCCACGAGCCTCAAATACCGCAACCTGATGTCGATTGACACGGAAGAAATGATCCGGGCGCAGCCGATGGACGCGGTCGTGCTCATGGGCGGCTGCGACAAGACCGTGCCGGCGCAGCTCATGGGCGCAGTGTCCGCCGGCCGGCCGGCGATCATGCTGGTGGCCGGCCCCATGATGACGGGCCGCCATCGCGGCGAGCGACTCGGCGCCTGCACCGATTGTCGTCGTTTTTGGAAGGACAGCTCGCAGTCACCGCTGGGACCTGCGCGGTGATGGGCACGGCCTCCACCATGGCCTGTATCGCCGAGGCGCTCGGTCTTGTCCTGCCGGGCACCGCCGCAATCCCGGCGGTGCACGCCGACCGGCTGCGCGCGGCGGAGGCAACCGGCGCTGCGGCCGCAAGACTCATCGGCTCGAAGCGCACACCCGACCAGATCGTCAACGCGAAGTCGGTCGAGAATGCGCTGCGTGCCCTTCTTGCGCTCGGCGGCTCGACCAACGCGGTGATCCACCTCGCCGCGATCGCCGGTCGGGTCGGTGTGAGGGTTCCGCTCGAGCAGCTCAATAAGCTCTCGGACACGACGCCGGTACTGGTCAATCTCAAACCGGTCGGCAACGGCTATATGGAGGATTTTTTCGCCTCCGGCGGGATGGGCGCGCTTTTGCGCGAGCTCAAGCCGCTGCTCCACCTTGATTGCATGACGGTGACCGGCGAGACGCTGGGCGAGCGCCTTGCGTCCGATGTTGCCTGTTACGTCGACCGGTCGATTATTGCCGGCCGCGACCAACCTTTCGAACCGCAAGGGGGGCTCGTTGCCTTGTTTGGAAACCTCGCTCCCAAGGGCGCCATTCTCAAGCGCTCGGCAGCCGATGCAAAACTGTTCGAACACACGGGCAGGGCAGTGGTTTTCTCCTCCCTTGCCGATCTTGCCGCACGCATCGACGACCCGGCGCTCGACGTCACTCCGCAGGACGTGCTGGTGCTGCAGAATGCCGGCCCCCATGCGAGCGAATGCATGCCCGAGGCGGGTTACCTCCCGATCCCGAAAAAACTCGCCCAAAGGGGGGTCAAGGATATGATCCGAGTCTCGGACGCACGGATGAGCGGCACCGCGTTCGGGACGATAGTACTGCATGTGACCCCGGATTCGGCGTCCGGCGGCCCCCTCGGCCTCGTGCGCAGCGGCGACCGCATCCGCCTTTCGGTAGAGGAACGTCGTATCGACCTCCTGGTGGAGGAGGTCGAATTGAAAGCGCGCGCCGCGGCGATCAAGCCCACGCAGATGAAGCCCGAGCGCGGCTATGCCAAGCTCTATGTGCAGGAAATTCTCGGCGCCGACGACGGCTGCGACTTCGCCTTCCTGCGGCCGGCGGTCGGTGCCGGCTGATGGGAACTTACATGCTGAGCGGTGTTATGGACTATGTCGGCCCTGCCTCATCGCATAAGCAGTGCCGTGATTGACAGAATTTCACCCGCTGCTCGAGCCCGTTATATTGTTGCATGCCACAGGGGAGGATAGCGATGGCCGTCGAGAGCATCTTCTACTCGGTAGCCGGCATGAGTTGTCGGGGTGCTCTGATCTGGGAGGAAGGGGTCAAAGCGCCGCGTCCGCTTTTGTTGATGGCGCCCAATTGGAGGGGGGTCATCAAGCCGGCCATCGAAACTGGTCAGATGCTCGCGGGCGAGGGTTATGTCGTCTTCGTCGCCGACATGTTCGGCGAAGGTAATGGACCGGTCGGGACGGAAAACCCGATGGAGTTTCTGCGCCCGTTCATGTCCGACGTGGCAGGAATGCGCCGGCGCATCGCCGCCGCCCTCGACACGCTGACGCGGGAAGCCGACCGGCGCGCCATCGGCGATATCAGCCGGCGGGCTGCGATCGGCTTCTGCTTTGGCGGACTCAACGTCCTCGATCTCGCCCGCACCGGCGCAGATGTGCAGGCGGTCGTATCCATGCACGGGACGCTGGCGACGCCGCAGCCCGCCAAGCGCGGCGACATCAAAGCCGCGGTCCTGGCCGTGCACGGCGCCGCTGATCCGGTCGCGCCGAAGGCCGAGCGCGACGCCTTCGAGGCCGAGATGACGGAGGCCGGAGCCTGCTGGGCGCTGCTTACGTTCAGCGACGTATACCATGCCTTTACCGACCCGCAGGCCAACACAGTTGGCGTGGCCGTCTACGACGAGCCTGCCACCCGCCACGGCTACGCGCTTGCCCATGCCTTCATCGCGGACGCTTTTGCGGGCCAGCGGCACGGTTGCTCTCCGCCGCGCTCGGCATAATAATCTCATCCCTATCCTACGAGCGGAGGCTTCGATGCATACGCTGTCCATCCCGCAATCGGTCATCGACCGCGTCGTCGAACGCCGCGGCCGCGAGCATGTCTACGAGGATCTCGATCCGGCCAAGACCGCCCTGGTCGTCGTCGACATGCAGAACGCCTTCATGCTGCCGGGCGTTGCGCACGCGCTCTGTCCGATGGCGGAAAAGATCGTGCCCAACATCAACCGTCTCGCTCAGGCAGTGCGCGAGACCGGCGGAACGGTGGTCTGGATCAAAACCACCTTCAAGGACGATGCGCGGCAAAACTGGTCGACCTATTTCGAGATGGTGACGCCGCAACAGAGCGCCAAACGCATCGAAGCGCTCACGGCCGATAGCAAAGGACATCAGCTTTGGGCCGATCTCGACGTGCGGGCGGAGGACATGATCGTCGAGAAGAACCGCTTCAGCGCCTTTATTCAGGGCTCGTCGAACCTGGCCGAAGTCCTGCGCGGACGCGGCATCGACACTATTCTTATCACCGGCACGGTGACCAACGTGTGCTGCGAGTCGACGGCGCGTGACGCCATGATGCTCAATTTCAAGACGATCATGGTAACCGATGGCAACGCCGCCGTGACCGACGAGGACCATAACGGTTCGCTCCGCGCGTTCTATCTCATGTTCGGCGATATCGCATCGACCGACATGCTGATCACGTGGCTCGCGCGCAACGCCAAGAGGAATCTGGCCGCGGCTGAATAGCAGTGGGGTACGTCGGCGGCTGATGGCGCCATGGAGCCGGCGACGAGACATATCGCAATTGTCGCGCCTGAACCGACGGAGATCGTTGCCCGTGCACGCGCGATGATCCCCGCGCTTGCCCAACGCTCGCTCGAAGGTCGGCGCCAGCGCCGAATTCCGGATGAGACCATCGCCGACATGCAGCGCGTCGGCTTTTTCCGCGTGCTGCAGCCCAAGCGTTGGGGCGGCTACGAAATGGACCTCCATACCTTCTACGAGATCCAGCTCGCGCTCGCCGAAGGAGACATGTCGACCGCTTGGATTTATGGCGTGTCGGGGGTGCATCCCTGGTTCATGGCGTTGCTCGACGATCGCGCCGCGCAAGAAGTCTGGCGCAGCGATACGTCCGCCCTGATCTGTTCGTCGCTGATGCCCGCCGGCCGGGCCACGCCTGCCGAGGGCGGCTACCGCCTGAGCGGGCGCTGGAGATATGCGAGTTGTTGCGAGCATTGCGACTGGGCCCTGCTCGGCGCCATGCTCGCCACTGGCAACGGCGGGCCGCCCGAGGGGCGGATCTTTCTCCTGCCGCGGAAGGATTATGGGACGATCGATACCTGGCAGGTGTCCGGCCTGCAGGCAACGGGAAGCTGGGACGTGAGCGTGGACGACGTGTTCGTGCCGGCCCATCGATCGCAGAGCATGCTCGACAACTTCCTGCTGAAGGGTCCTGGACAGGCGCTCAATACCTCGAGCCTCTACCGGCTGCCCTTCGGGCAGATTTTCGTGCGTGGCATTTCGACTGCTGCGCTCGGCGCCTTGCAGGGCATGCTCAATGCATTCCTGGGCTACGGCAAAACCCGCATGACGCGGGCAGGCGGGCGATCGGCGGAAAATCCTTTCGTTCAGCTGCTTTGCGCCGAAACGGCGGCGGCCATCGACGAGATGACGAACACGCTCCACCGTAACTTCCGAAATTTGCATGCGTATGCCAGACGCGGCGAGACGCCGCCGCTCGAAGAGCGCCTGCGCTACAAGTTCCAGTCGACCGAGGTCACGGAGCGCTGCACGCTGCTCGCCGCGCGCATCTTCAAGGCGACGGGAGCCGCCGGCCTGGCCGAGGGGCTGCCGTTCGGTGGAATTT
>VAZL01000541.1 GCA_005883445.1 Alphaproteobacteria bacterium
CGCTTGCCGAGCCCCAGATCAGAGCCAAGCTCGATGCGCTCGGCGTCGTGGTGGTGGGCTCCACGCCCGAACAACCCGGGATCCATCTTCAGGCCGAGATGGAGAGGTGGGCGCCCGTCATCAAGGCGGCCAACATCAAGGTGAGCGAATGATCACTTGCCGCCCGCGGGTTCACCGCGACGAGGGCAGCCCGACGGCGCGCGGCTGGTAAGATGACTTCAACACGCGGCAAGGGAGGAGGGCCATGACGAGAGAACCGATTGTCACCACGACGCTCGGCACCGCAAGCTTTTTGCTATTCGCGGGTGCGCTCCACGCCGCCGAGATCAGGGTTCTCTCCACACAGGCCACCGAACAGGCCTATCGCGAGTTAGTGCCGCAATTCGAAAAGGCGTCCGGGCACAAGGTCACGACGGTGTTCACGGGAACGCTGGATGCCAACAAGCGCTTGGCGGCCGGCGAAACCTACGACTTGTTGATCATGTCCGCCCCCTCGATCGAGGAGCACATCAAGGCCGGCAAGGTGGTGGCCGGTAGCCGCGTCGATCTCGCGAAATCGGGCGTGGGCGTGGGCGTGAAAGCGGGCGCACCGAAGCCCGACATCAGCACGACCGAAGCGCTGAAGAGAACCCTGTCGGCGGCCAAAACGATCGGCTATTCCACCGGACCGAGCGGGATCTATATGATCGGCGTGTTCCAGCGCATGGGCATCGCCGACGAGATCAAGCACAAGCTCAAGCAAACGCCGACCGGGGTTTTCGTCGGCAGCATCATCGCCAACGGGGAGGCCGAGATCGGCTTCCAGCAGGTGAGCGAGCTCTCACACTTCGCCGGCGTCGATTACGTCGGCCCACTGCCGGCGGAGATCCAGCAGTTCACCATCTTTTCCAGCGGCATCATTGCCGGGGCAAAGGAAGCGGACGCCGCCAAAGCGCTCGTCAACTTCATCACGGCGCCGGCAGCGGCCGCTGCCTTCAAGAGGATTGGGATGGAGCCGGGCTGATGCAGGCCCACTCGCGTGTCGGACCGCGCAAGCTCGGTTACGTGAACGGCTCAGCGCTTTCCTTGCAATAGAATTTCCACGATCGCGTCCCATTCGGCGGTCAACGGCGCGGTCGCGACCGGACGTTGCGCCTGCCGGTACCAATAGCGCGCATTGCCGAGATCGCCCTCCACGCGGTGCAGATAGGCATGGACCCAAGCACAATCCTTGCCGCTCTCAGCCATGACGATGGTGTGCGCCTTCTCCCACTCGTCCTTGCCCGCCCACCATAGCGCGGACAGCGCCGGTGCGAGGCCCGAGGGCGGCTTTGCCTTGGCGAGGGAACGTTTGAATTCCGACAAATTCATCGCGAAACCCTCGGCAATCAGACTACCACCATCGCTCAGGCGAAAACCGCCCCGCCGCCTGCTCGACCACGTGAGCGAGCGAGAACAGCGTCTCCTCGTCGAATGGACGTCCGACGAGTTGTAGCCCGAGCGGCAAGCCGTCGGCCGACAAGCCGCCCGGCACGGCAATTCCGGGCAAGCCCGCCATGTTCACCGTCACCGTGAACACGTCGTTGAGGTACATCTCGATCGGATCGGCGCTGCCCTTCTCGCCGACGCCGAAGGCGGCCGATGGCGTCGCAGGCGCCAGGATCGCATCCACGCCTTCGGCAAAGACCTGCTCGAAATCGCGCTTGATCAGCGTGCGTACCTTTTGTGCGCGCAAGTAATAGGCGTCGTAATAGCCGGCCGAAAGCACGTAGGTGCCGATCATGATGCGCCGGCGCACCTCCTTGCCGAAACCGCGCGCGCGCGTGTTCTGATACATGTCCGCGATGTCGCGCCCACCGACGCGCAGACCGTAGCGCACGCCGTCGTAGCGCGCGAGATTGGATGAGGCTTCCGCCGGCGCCACGATGTAGTAAGCCGGCAACGCGTATTTGGTGTGCGGCAGCGACACCGCGACGATCTCGGCGCCGGCGGCTTTGAGCCATTGCGCCCCCTGCTCCCACAGCTTGTCGATCTCGCCTGTCATGCCCTCGACGCGGTACTCCTTGGGAATGCCGATCCTCATTCCCTTGATCGATTTTCCGATCGCCGCCTCGTAGTTCGGAACCGGACGATCGACCGACGTCGTGTCTTTGGGATCGTGCCCCGCCATCGAGGTGAGCAGGATGGCCGCATCGCGCACCGTACGCGCGAGCGGCCCGGCCTGGTCGAGTGACGACGCATACGCCACGATGCCCCAGCGCGAGCAGCGGCCATAGGTCGGCTTGATGCCGACGATGCCGGTGAAGGCGGCGGGTTGGCGGATGGAGCCGCCGGTGTCCGTGCCCGTCGCGCCGAGGCACAGGCCCGCGGCCACGGCCGCGGCCGAACCGCCCGAGGAACCGCCCGGCACGAGCGGCGTATTCGCCCCCTTTCGCCGCCACGGCGAGATCGTCGGTCCGAACACCGAGGTCTCGTTCGATGATCCCATGGCGAACTCGTCGTTGTTGAGCTTGCCGAGCATCACCGCGCCGTCGCGCCAGAGCTTGGCGGTGACGGTGGACTCGTAGGTCGGCTGGAATCCGTCGAGGATGTGCGAGCCCGCCGTGGTGCGCACGTCCTCGGTGGCGAACATGTCAACACATAGGCGTTGAGCGCACGCGCCTGCTGCATGGCGGCAAGGTGCGCGTCGGCGAGTTCGGCGGCGGAGAATTCTCGCCCCCGAAGGCGGTCACGCGCGTCCGCGAGCGTCAGAGATGTGAGATCGCTCATTCGTCCGGACTGTCGCAAGCAAACGTGTTGACGGCGCTGGCCGGACGCTTTGGGAGTTTCCGTTTGCGGCCGCTGGCCGCCGGCTTCGGCAGCGGCAGGCCGAGCGCCTGCAAATCGGCCACCGTGAGGCCCGGCGGAATTTCGCCGCGCGCAAGGAAATCCGCACACCACAGGCGGAAGAAATACTCCTGTTGTTCACAGGCGAGGCACATCGGGGTGTTTACTGGTCCTGTTTCGTGGCCGGACGTGCTTCGGCCAATGCTTTGCTCAGCCTCTCGACATCCTCGGGTCTCGCTGCGCTCGCCCGAGGATGGTGGAAGAGGATGGTGGAATAAGCCGCGAGCGGCTTATTCCACCACCTTGGGCACCACAAAGAAACCGTCCTGCGCCGCCGGCGCATTCTTGAGGATGTCGTCGGGGATGCCGCCATCGGTGACCTCGTCCGGGCGCTTCTTCATCGCCATCGGGATCACCGAGGTCATCGGTTCGACGCCCTCGACGTCGACTTCCGACAACTGTTCCACGAAGGCGAGGATGGCGTTGAGCTCCCCCCGCAGGTGCTCGACCTCGTCCTCGGCGACCGCGATGCGCGCAAGATGCGCGATACGGCGGACGGTGGCGGCGTCGACGGACATGGGGCGCTCCTGAACCGGACCAAACCCAGCGAGCCTATAGCAGAGCGGCTTTTACCACGGCAACCTGCGGTGAGAGCGCTATTGCGCGGCTTCCCGCAAGGGTCGATATAACCGGGATGGATGCCCCAAACCCTTCCGCCATGCCCACCTTCGCCAGTCGCACGCCGCTCCATGTCGGGGCGATCGGGCTTAAGGTGCGCGACCTCGACCGGGTCACCAGCTTCTACCGCGACGTGCTGGGGCTCGCGGTCCTCGATCGCGCCAAGGACGCCAGCGCGCTCGGCGCCGGCGGCGTGCGGTTCGTTTACCTCGAGCACGGGCCCAAGGCCGAGCCCGACGACCCGCGCAGCGCGGGACTCTATCACACCGCATTCCTGATGCCGACGCGTAGCGATCTCGCGCGCTGGATCCTGCACGTGGCGCGCCACAAGGTCCCGCTCACGGGCGCTTCCGACCACGCGGTGAGCGAGGCGTTCTACCTCGACGATCCCGAAGGCAACGGCGTCGAGGTCTATTGCGACCGGCCGGCGGAGACTTGGGAATGGACCGGCCGTGATTTGAAGATCACCACCGACCCGCTCGACGTCGAGAGCATCCTGCAAGAAGTTGCCCCCGCCGCGACCTATCCGGCTGCTCCCGATGGGTTGCGCATCGGCCACGTGCATCTGCGCGTGGGCGACGTCGCGCGCGCCGAGGCATTCTATCGCGACGCGCTCGGGCTCGATGTGACCCGGCGGCGACAGGGCGCGACCTTCATGTCATCGGGACGCTACCACCACCACATCGCCGCCAATGTCTGGCACAGCGCCGGCGCCGGCCGGCGCGACGAGCAGCGCGCAGGGCTGTCCTGGGTTTCGCTCGAGGCCGCCGATGCCTCCGCCTTCGAGACGGCGAAGGCGAGGCTGACGCAGGCCGGGGAGAAACTCGCGGTCACGCCCACGGGCATCGCGACCGCCGACCCCTGGGGGACGCGCCTGCGCATCACGCGCGCGTAATCCTTTCACGTCTTCGATGTCGCGAGCGCGCGCATCCGCTCGAGCGCCTCGGCGGCGAGCGCCTTGGTCAATTGACCGGCTGGCATGTCGCGGCCGAGCGATGCCGCTTGCCCGGCCCACAGCGGCGAGAAGTCGCCCGACCCCTGCGCCTCGGCCTTGGCGCGCAGCGGCGCGAGCGCGCCGGCGGCCAGCGGAAATTCTGGCGCCACCTCGGATATCGGGCCGACCTCGCGCATCAGGCGATTGATGATGCCGCGCGCCGGGCGGCCGGTCATGAGATTGGTCAATGCCGTGCCGTCGTCGCGGGCGGATTTGAGCGCGGCGCGATGCGGAGCCGAGATCTTCGCCTCCGGACACCACAGATACGCCGTGCCGATCTGCACGCCCGCGGCACCGAGCGCGAAGGCAGCCGCGATGCCGCGGGCATCGGTGACGGCGCCCGCGGCGATGACCGGCACCTTGACCGCATCGACGACTTGCGGAACGAGCGCAAACGTGCCGGCCTGGGTGGCGATGTCATCGCTCAAGAAGATGCCGCGATGGCCGCCGGCCTCGTTGCCCTGCGCGATCACGACGTCGACGCCGCGCGCTTCAAGCCAGCGCGCCTCGGCCGCGGTGGTCGCCGAACTCATCACCAGGAAGCGTCCCGCCTTGAGCCGCTGCAAGAGCCCCGCCTCCGGCAGCCCGAAATGGAAGCTCACGACCTCGGGCTTCGTCTCCTCGACGACATCGCACATGATGGAATTGAACGCAGTGCGATTGCTCGAGGGGACCGGCGCGGCGGGATCAATCGCGAGCTCGCGGTAATACGGCGCCAGTCGCTCTCGCCAGCGTGCCTCGCGGGCGTTGTTGAGCACCGGCGGCGTGTGGCAGAAGAAATTGAGATTGACGGGCTTCTTCGTGCGGGCGCGGATCCTCGCCATCTGCTCGCGGACCTGATCGGAATTGAGCATCGCGCATGGGAGCGATGCGAGCGCGCCCGCCTCCGCCGCGGCCACTGCGAGCTCCCAATCCATGGCGCCGGCAACCGGCGCCTGCACGATCGGAAGCTCGATGTTGAACAGCTCGAGCAGACGGCGGTCCGGCCACATATCCGCACAATTCTCCGTGATCTCGTGACCTATTTAATCACACTACCGCTTGCGTCACATGGCCGTCGTTTGCATCGCGGTCATGCGCACGACATGATGGTGTGGCCAACTCCGCGCGGGAGCGGTCATGGAACATCTCATCTTCGTGTGCCCGGCCACCGGACGCGAGATCGACAGCGGCGTCGGGAGCGAGATCGGCACCCTTCTGCGCATCCGCCAACAGAACATGCGCGCCCTTTGCCCGGCGTGCGGCGCATGGCACACATGGCCGGTGCGCGACGCCTTCCTGGCGAAAGCCGCCCGCCATCCCCTCGGCACCGATTCTCACATCGCCTGACTCATGCCGCGGATGCGCCGCGCCATGGCGCCCATGATGTAGAGCGCGAAGTTCGGCACCTCGTCGACCATGAAGCGGAATTTGCGTTGATCGATCAGGGAGAGTTCGCAGGCCTCCTTGACGCGAGCGGTCGAGCTTCTCGGCGCGCCGTCGACCACCGACATGAATCCGATCGCTTCGTTCGGCCCGCAGACCTCGATCACCTTGTCGCCGATCATCATCTCGATCATGCCGGACTGCACGATGTACATGCAGGAGCCCGGATCGCCCTTGTTGAAGACGACGCTTCCGGCGCCGAACGTCACGTTCGCGCCGGCCCGTTGGGCAAACATTCGCATGTCGATTTCATTGCCGTTCATTTCCGCCTCGCCAG
>VAZL01000542.1 GCA_005883445.1 Alphaproteobacteria bacterium
AACCTGGCGAACCAGCTCTCCGGCGGCGAGCAGCAGATGCTGGCGATCGGCCGCGCGCTGATGACCAATCCTCGCCTCTTGATCCTCGACGAGGCGACCGAGGGGCTTGCGCCGCTGATCCGCGCCGAAATCTGGCAATGCCTCACGCAGCTCAAAGCCGCCGGCCAGTCGATCCTGGTGATCGACAAAAACGTCGAGGCGCTGATCCGCATCGCCGACCGCCATTATCTCATCGAACGCGGCAAGGTGGTGTGGACCGGCAGTTCCACGGAGCTTGCAGCCGCGCCGGCGATTCAGCATCGCTATTTAGGCGTCTGATAACTGCATTTATGCAGCTAACGGCTCGCCGGCCCGCCATGCTCTGGCGCCGAAGCGGCAATCCACGAAACGGTAACCGGTTGGTAACCGCCATGGGGTCCAATTCGCCGCCGCATCGAGGATCTTCCATGGGTAAGCGCGCGATTATCAAGGACACGCCTTCGTCGTCCGACGAGGCCGCGGTCCTGCCGACGCCGGTGAGTGAACCGGATGCAACCGCAACGCCGAAGATGGCATTGGCCGGCGGCGGCCCGGGCAAGGTCGAGATGGCGAAGATCGAAACCCTCAGCGTGCCGGGCATCGAAATTGCCGAGATCAAGACCGAGACGTTAGCGGCGCGGAAGATCGAGCTCGCGAGCGTCGAGGCTCCGCAGCTTGCGCCGCAAATCGAGGAGCTCACGCCTGCAGCGGGGGGAGGGGCCGCGCCCGCCGATGATGCTGCCCCGGAGCCTGCCGAGGAGAGCGCTGCGCCGTACGTCAGCCGATTCTCGGTCCTGGCGGCGGCGCTCGCGTTGGCGGCGGCGCTCGGCGGCATGGTGGGCGCGCTGGCGGCCTACGGCCTCGCGCGGCCCGCCACCATTCCCGCCGTCGCGGCGGGACGAACGGCCCTCGAGGACATCCAGGGGCTCAAAGAGAACGTGGTGCAGGCGCGGGTCGAACTGGCGGCGCTGAAACTCAGCATCGATTCCGCCAACCGCAACACGGCCGCCCAACTCAGCAGGATCAGCGAACGCATCGACCGCGTCGAGCGCAGCCAAGCCGAGCCGACGGCCAAGCTCACCAAAGCCGTCGATACGCTCGAGCGTCTTTCGCGCGGCGAAGCTTCGTCCAAGGACGTCACCGGCTCGCTCGCATCGCCCGCGAGCGGGCTGAACCAATCGAAGCCTGCCGTGGTCGACGGATGGGTGGTGCGCGACGTTTATCGCGGGACCGCCCTCATCGAAGGCCGCATGGGCGTCATCGAGGTCGACCAGGGCGACGTCGTGCCCGGGCTCGGTCGGGTGGATGCCATCCGCAAGCAGGATGGCCGCTGGGTGGTGGTGACCCCGAAAGGCCTCATCATGCCGGCACGCTGATCGAGCGACCAGCGGATCTTTTCTCTCGGGCGGCGTCTGCGCACGCCGCCCGTTTGCTTTCGGCCGTAGTGCTCCGGGCGTCCCGCTTTCGCGCATGAGGCTGACGGCTCGCACGAAAGGACCGCTGTTATGCCCGGTATGGCCCCGCTTGCCCGAACAATGGCGCTCGCCGCATGCGTCGGGCTGTTCTCATTTGAGCTCGCGGCATTCGAGCGGGTGCAGGCGCCGCCGGCGAAGCCGGAAATGACGCAGAACTGTCCCGGCCTGGTGGCCTTCGACGTTCCGCATATCATTCCGGCCGCGTTGCGCCTTGCGCTCACCCCCGAGCAGGTCCGCCTCACTTATGTCGGCCACTCGACTTTCCTGATCGAGAGCCCTCAACTCGTGCGCATTGCAACCGACTACAACGATTATGTCCGCTCCCCGGTTCGGCCGGACATCGTCACCATGAATCACGCGCACACCACCCATTTCACCGATTCCCCCGATCCAGCCATCAAGTATGTGCTGCGGGGCTGGGGGCCGACTCCGGATCAGCCGGCGCGCCACGACATCACCGTCAAGGACGTGCGCGTGCGCAACGTGCCGACCAATATCCGTGACTGGCGCGGCGGGACCGAGCGGCACGGCAACTCGATCTTCATCTTCGAGATGGCGAATCTCTGCATCGCCCACCTCGGGCATCTGCACCATACGCTCAACCAGCAACAGCTCAACGAGATCGGCCGCGTGGACGTTGTCCTCGTCCCGGTCGACGGCAATTTGACGCTCGATCTCGAAGGCATGATGGAAGTTTTGCAGGCGCTCAAGGCGCCGCTGATGATCCCCATGCACTTTTTCAATAGCTACAGTCTCGAGCGCTTCCTCGTGCGGGCGCGGCAGAATTGGACGGTGGAAACGAGCGAGGTCCCCTCGTTGGTCGTGTCGAAGACGAGCTTACCGACCACGCCCAAAGTCATGGTGTTGCCGGGGCACTGAGCGGGGCAACGCGCGAGCTCAAGCGCCCGGCGCGAAAAAGCCGAACCACAGCGCGCCCAGTACGATCACTCCCAAGGCCAGGCTCACGCACAGGACGACCAGCACGGGACGGTCAAGAAATCCTGCCCGCGCCTCGACCGCGGTCTCGACTTTGCGTCCTTCTTCGTCGCGCATCTCTTGCTCCTTGCGCGCCCTCACAATTGCAACGTTAACGCCGGGCGGTGGGGCAGGTTCCCTTCGCACTGCGGCGTCGCAGCGAGACGTTGGGATAGCTGGCAGGCGGTGCGCTCGATCCTGTAAAGTCGGCGAGACGCCGCGGAACGAAGGCAATGGCAATCGGACATGTTGAGCGCCGAGCAGAATGATCTCATCACCCGCACCGGCCCCGGCACGCCCGCAGGCAAGCTGATGCGGTGCTATTGGCAGCCGGCGGCGCTGCTCGACGAGTTGTCGGGCCAGCGGCCGGTCAAACCCGTTCGCCTTCTCGGCGAAAACCTCGTGCTGTTCCGAGACGACAACGGCCGCTACGGCCTGCTCGAGCGCGCCTGCCCGCACCGCGGGACCGACCTCGCCTTCGGCCGCCTGGAGCAGGGTGGATTGCGCTGCGCGTTCCACGGTTGGCTGTTCGACGTCGAGGGCCAGTGCCTGGAAACGCCGGCAGAGCCCGAAGGCAGCCGAATGTGCGCCAATATCCGGCAGAAGGCCTATCCGGTGGTGGAGAAAAGCGGGATCCTGTTCGCCTATATGGGTCCGGGCGAGCCGCCGGCGTTTGCGCATTTCGACTGCTTCACCGCGCCCGCGACCCACACCTTCGCATTCAAGGGCATGATCGATTGCAATTGGCTGCAGTCGTTGGAAGTAGGCATCGACCCGGTCCACACTTCGTTTCTGCATCGCTTCTTCCACGACGAGGAGCCGGCGCGCGGCTACGGCAAGCTGTTTCGCGACAAGTCGATCGACTCCGACATGCCGATGACGCGGATCATGCGCGAGTTTCCGCGCCCGCAGATCGAGATCGAGTCGACCGATTACGGCATGCGCGTGATCACGCTGCGCCGGATCAGCGGCGCCAACACCCATGTGCGCGTCACCAACCTGGTGTTCCCGCACGGCTTCGTCATTCCCATGTCGAGCGAGATGACGATCACGCAATGGCACGTGCCGATCGACGACCACAGGCACTACTGGTACGCCATCTTCACCAGCTTCGGCGCGCCCGTGAACAAGGACGAGATGCGGCGCCAACGCCTCGAACTCTACGAGCTGCCGGACTACGTCCCGCGCAAGAACAAGAGCAACGATTACGGCTTCGATCCGCACGAGCAGGAGCAGGTGACCTTCACCGGCATGGGCACCGACATCAACGTGCACGACCAGTGGGCTTGCGAGTCGATGGGGTCGATTCAGGACCGCAGCAAGGAACATCTCGGGCAGTCCGACAAGGCGATCAGCGCCTATCGCCGCATCCTGCGCGGCGCCATCGAGGAGGCCGGCCGTGGCGGCAAGCCGCTGATGGTGCTCGATCCCGCCGCCGCCGCGAAGATCACCGGCCCCGCGGCGATCGACGGCATCGGGCCGAGCGAGGGCTGGCAAGCCTACTGGCGGAAAACCGATGAGGCCCGACGCGAGGCATCCGGCTGGGCGCACCCGCCGACCGTCCTCGCAAGCCAGTAACCGCCACACTGGCGCATTTCTGCTCAGCCGGCGACTATTGATCGCTGATCCGCGGAACCCTCACACGTCGACGCTGGCGGTGAGCGCGTTCTCCTGGATGAATTCGCGGCGCGGTTCGACGATGTCGCCCATAAGCTTGGTGAAGATGTCGTCGGCTTCGTCGATCGCCTTCACGTTGACCTGCAGCAGCGAACGCGCGTTTGCATCGAGCGTGGTCTCCCAGAGCTGACCCGGGTTCATCTCGCCGAGGCCCTTGTAGCGCTGGAGCGTGAGGCCTTTGCGTCCGGCGTTGGTCACCGCTTCGAACAGGCCGACCGGTCCGTGGATCGGGATGTCTTCATCCTTGCGGTGGAGCGTGGCCAGTCGCGGATAGGTCTGCTGCAGCGTCACGGCATGCTCGTCGAGCTTGCGCGCATCAGCCGAGCCGAGCAGCGCGTGATCGAGGATCGCAACCTCCTTGACGCCGCGCACCGTGCGCTCGAAGCGGAAGCCTTCCTCCTTGAATTCGCCCTGCCAGCCGTGCTCGGTCTCGTCAGACAGCGCATCGAGGCGTCGCGCGATGTATTTCGCGGCCTCCACCGCCTTCTGCCGGTCGCCGAAAATGTCCGGAGTGAGCACGCCCGCGATCGCCGCCTGCTCGACCACCTGGCGATTGTAACGGCTGTGCAGCCCGTTGAGTACGTTGCGGATTACGCGCGCCTGCTCGACCAGCTGTCGCAAATCCTCGCCGGCGCGATGCTCGCCCGAATGCAGCCGAAGCACCGCCTCCTCGAGGCCGCTGGCGATGAGATAGTCCTCGAGCGCCCGCTCGTCCTTGAGATACTGCTCCGACTTGCCGCGCGCGACCTTGTAGAGCGGCGGCTGGGCGATGAAGAGATGGCCGCGATCGATGAGGTCGCGCATTTGACGGTAGAAGAACGTCAGCAGCAGCGTGCGGATGTGCGAGCCGTCGACGTCGGCATCCGTCATGATGATGATTTTATGATAGCGCAGCTTATCCGGGTTGAACTCCTCGCTGATCCCGGTTCCGAGCGCGGTGATGAGCGTGCCGATCTCCTGGCTGGAGAGCATCTTGTCCATCCGCGCGCGCTCGACATTGAGGATTTTTCCGCGCAGCGGCAGCACCGCCTGGAAGGCGCGGTCGCGACCCTGCTTGGCGGAGCCGCCCGCGCTATCACCCTCGACGATGAACAACTCGGATCTGGTCGGATCGCGCTCCTGGCAATCCGCGAGCTTGCCGGGCAGGATGACCTTCGCCTCCGCCGGATGCTCCTCCAACCAGTATTGCAGCGCCTCGTTGATGATGTTCTCGACCACCGGACGCACCTCGGAGGACACGAGCTTGTCCTTGGTCTGCGAGGAGAATTTCGGGTCCGGCACCTTGCAGGAGAGCACGGCGGTGAGCCCTTCGCGGCAATCATCGCCGGTGAGTGCAACCTTCTCCTTCTGCGCCACGCCGCCCTTTTCGGCATAGCCCGTCACCTGGCGCGTCAGTGCGCCGCGGAAGCCGGCGAGATGGGTGCCGCCATCGCGCTGCGCGATCGTATTGGTGAAGCAGAGCACGGCCTCGTGGTAGCCGTCGTTCCACCACAGCGCGCATTCGACCCCGACGCCCTCGCGCTCGGCCTTGATCATGATCGGGGCGGGAATGAGCGGGGTTTTGTTGCGGTCGATATACTTGACGAAGGCCTCGACCCCGCCCTCGTAGCGCAGCTCCTCGCGCTTCTCGACCGGGTGGCGCATGTCGGAGAGCACGATCAGCACGCCCGAATTGAGGAACGCGAGCTCGCGCAGCCGGTGCTCGAGCGTCGCGAAATCGAACTCGGTCATGGTGAACGTGCGCGGGCTCGGCAGGAAGGTCACCTCGGTCCCGCGCTTGTCATGGGCCGCGCCCACGACCGACAGCGGGGCCAGCGCCTCGCCGTCGCGGAACTCCATGAAGTGCTGCTGGCCGTCGCGCCAGATGGTGAGCTTGAGCCACGTCGATAGCGCATTGACCACCGAAACGCCGACGCCGTGCAGGCCGCCCGAGACCTTGTAGGCATTCTGATCGAATTTGCCGCCGGCATGGAGCTGGGTCATGATGACCTCGGCGGCCGACACCCCTTCGCCTTTGTGGATGTCGGTCGGGATGCCGCGGCCATCATCGCGTACGGTGCAGGAACCGTCCGGATTGAGCGTGACGACCACTTCCTTGGCGAAGCCCGCGAGCGCTTCGTCGATGGCGTTGTCCACCACCTCGTAGACCATGTGGTGGAGGCCGGAGCCGTCGTCGGTGTCGCCGATATACATGCCCGGCCGCTTGCGCACCGCGTCGAGGCCCTTGAGGACCTTGATCGACTCCGAGTCGTAGTCGGAGGCAAGGGGCGGAGTCTGGCGGGCGGGTTCGGCCATAGAGGACTTTCGAATCAGCTGCGGAAAGGGGGGCGCAAGTCGGGTTTGGTTTGACACGAAAACGAAGAGGCGTACAGCCCAAAGTGATAGGGGGTAAGTAACTGTTTTTTATGAAATTTCAAGGGACGGCGGGGGCGAAAAAAGGCCCCGAAAAAGGCCCCATTGCGGCCGCGTCCGCAGCCGCATTTTGGCTCTGCTCCGACTGCGTATTTGTGAGGGTTTCGTCACCGGAAAACAGGGCTCACGGAGCCCGGCCGTCAAGGCCAAGGCAAGATGCAGCCGCGTGCGCTAAGCGATCCTGACCACGATGTTGCCCATCGCCTTGCCGGACTCGACCGCTTCATGCGCCGCCACGATGTGGCCGAGCTCGAAGCTCTGCGCCACGTTGTGGACGAGCTCGCCGCCTTCGAGCATGCGCGTGATCTCGGCGGTCGCGCGGGCGCGCTGCTCCTGTGGCATCAAGTAGACGAAGAGAAACTTCATCGTGATGCTGTTCTGCAGCAGGAACTGGAACGGAATCGACGCCGCCGGCGCGCCGCTGCCGTAGATCGCCACCACGCCGTTCGGTGCGAGCACGTCGGGCAAGAGCCGCGCGTTGGCGGCGAGATCGACCTCGATCACCGCATCGACGCCGCGTTTTCCGGTGACGGCCATAACGCGCTCGCCGACGTCCTCGCGCTTGTAATCGATCACATGGTCGGCGCCCGCCTGCCGGGCGATCTCCGCCTTGGCCGGCGCGCTGACGGTGGTGATGACGGTGGCTTTGCGCTTCTTCGCGAACTGGATAGCGTAATGGCCGACGGCGCCCGCCCCGGCGGCGATGAGCACGGTGGAGCCGTCCGCGGTGCCCGTGAGCAGGACCGCCTGATAGGCGGTATAGGCCGGAATGCCGAGGCAGGCGGCGGCCTCCATGCCGATATTGGCGGGCAGCGGCACGGCCTGTTCCGACGGCAGCACGATCGATGCGGCGGCGGTTCCGAAGGGGCGCCGCCACTGGCCGTTCCAAACCCAGACGCGTTCGCCCACCCGCGAAGGCGAAACGCCTTCGCCCACCTGCTCGATCTCGCCCGCGCCGTCGCTGTGCGGAATGACGCGCGGGAATGCGATCTTGCGCGTCAAGCCGGCGCGGCTCTTCACATCGGAAGGATTGACGCCGGAGACGGCAAGACGCACCCGGACCTCGCCGCGTCCCGGCTGCGGCGTTTCCACGTCGCCGACGCGCAAGACGTCGCGGGCCGTTCCGTTCGTGTCGTAGTAGGCGGCGCGCATGCATGCCCCCTCGATGGATCGTTCGCGCCCGCGCATGATGACATAAAATGCGCGGCGCGGCGATCACGTCCGCCGTTTCACCTGTCCCGGCAAGACCTCGAACATCTCCGCGGTTGCTGCGACGTCCGCAAACGTCGCGGCATCGGCGCCCGTCATCCAAGCCTGCGCGCCGAGCCTTTCCAGCTCCGCGTAGAGCGCGGCCCGCCGCGAAGGGTCGAGATGGGCGACAACCTCGTCGAGCAGCAGCACCGGCGAAAAGCCCGACATTTGGGCAAGGAGCCCCGCGTGTGCCAGAACGAGACCGATGAGCAGCGCCTTCTGTTCGCCGGTCGAGGCGGCGGCGGCGTCAATATCCTTGCCCGCGTGTCTCACGGAGAGATCGGCAAGGTGGGGCCCATCGAGCGTGCGACCGGCGGCGGCGTCGCGCCCGCGATTGTCCCTGAGCACCGCGCGATAGCGGTCTTCCACCTCGACCGCGGGCGCAAGCGGCAC
>VAZL01000543.1 GCA_005883445.1 Alphaproteobacteria bacterium
GACGTTCATTCCGGCCATTTGTGCGGATGCCGGATTGGTGCCGTGGGCCGATGACGGGATCAGGCAGATGGTGCGCTGCGGCTCGCCGCGGCTGGCGTGATAGGCGCGGATGACGAGCAAGCCGGCATATTCGCCCTGTGCGCCGGAATTTGGCTGCAGCGAGATCGCATCATAGCCCGTGATCTCGCAAAGCTTCGCGGAAAGATCCGCAATCAGCTCGGCATAGCCTTGGGCTTGGTCCGCCGGCACGAAGGGATGGATGTTGGCGAATTGCGGCCAGGTGATGGGAATCATTTCGGCGGTCGCGTTGAGCTTCATCGTGCAGGAGCCGAGCGGAATCATGCTGCGGTCGAGGGCGAGGTCGCGATCGGAAAGCCGCCGCATGTAGCGCAGCATTTCCGTTTCCGAGCGATAGAGATGGAAGACAGGGTGAGTCAGGAAGTCGCTGCGACGGGCAAGTTGCGTGGGGATCGCGTTGTCTGTTTGCAAACTCACCTTTTCGAACGACGGAGCGGCGACCTGAGCTTTGGCTTGAGATCCGAATGCTTGCCATACTGCCTCGACCACGGCCGGCGTGGTGGTTTCATCGCAACTGATGCCGATGCGGGCCTGCCCGCCGGCGCCGATTTTGCGGAGGTTGACCGCGTTCGACGCGGCATTTCTGAGAATTTCGGATTGACGCGCACCCACCTCGACTGTGACGGTGTCGAAGAACGCAGTTTGCTGCACATGCCAACCGAGCACCATCAGTCCCTTGACCAAAGTCCCGGTGGTGCGATGGATCTTGTGCGCAATGTGCCTGAGACCGTCCGGGCCGTGATAGACCGCATACATCGCCGCGATCACCGCCGGGAGAACTTGCGCAGTGCAGATGTTCGAGGTCGCCTTCTCGCGGCGGATGTGCTGCTCGCGCGTTTGCAGAGCGAGCCGGTAAGCCGGCTGGCCGCGGGAATCGACCGAAACGCCGACGATGCGGCCCGGAAGCGCGCGCTTATAGGCGTCCTTGGTCGCGATAAAGGCGGCGTGCGGACCGCCGTAGCCCATCGGCACGCCGAAACGCTGGGTGGGTCCGATCGCGATGTCCACGCCCAATTCCCCGGGCGGGGTCAGCAGCGTCAGTGCAAGCGGGTCGCTCGACATGACAGCGAGCGCGCCGGCCGCGCGCAATCCTGAG
This sequence comes from Alphaproteobacteria bacterium, assembly GCA_005883445.1. Classification (GTDB taxonomy): domain Bacteria; phylum Pseudomonadota; class Alphaproteobacteria; order Rhizobiales; family Xanthobacteraceae; genus VAZQ01. The sequence goes on from VAZL01000543.1 coordinate 1,175, forward strand.
ATCACCGTGCGGAAATCGCGGATTTCGCCTGAGGTTCCGGGATACTGTAGCAGAGCGCCGAACACCGCGGTCGGTTCGAGGTCCTTCATCGGATCGCCGACTTTGATGGCCCAACCCAGCGGTTCGGCGCGCGTGCGCACCACTGCAATCGTTTGCGGGTGGCACTCGGCGTCGACGAAAAACGCATTCGCATGCGATTTAACCACGCGGCGCGCCATCGCCATGGCTTCCGCCGCAGCGGTTGCCTCATCGAGCAGCGAGGCATTCGCGATGTCGAGCATGCAGAGCTCGCAGATCATGGTCTGGAAAGTCAACAGAGCCTCGAGCCGCCCCTGGCTGATTTCGGGCTGGTAGGGCGTATAGGAAGTGTACCAGGCTGGATTCTCAAGGACGTTGCGCTGGATCACCGGCGGCAGAATCGTTCCGTAGTATCCCTGGCCGATCAGCGACGTGAAAATTTTATTCTTATCGGCGATGATGCGGAGCTTCTGCAGCGCTTCGGTTTCCGAAATTCCTGCCGGGAGCGCGAGCGGGGCGGCTTGTCGGATCGCATCGGGCACCGTTTGTGAAATGAGTTCACTGATATCCGACGCTCCGATAGTCGAGAGCATTTCCACCATGTCCGCAGGTGACGGCCCGATGTGACGACGTGAAAAATCGCTCGGATTAAAATCGGCGGCGGAGTTGCTGGCAAACATCGTCCTCACCTTTTCGGATCGTGGATTGGCTTGGTTGCGGCGGAACGTTTCACGCAATCATCGCCTGGTAAGCCTTCTCATCGAGGAGGCGCTCGAGCTGCGACGGATCGGAAATCTTGATCTTGAAGAACCAGCCCTTGCCCATTGGATCGCGATTCACCAACGCCGGCTCATCGACGATAGCTTGATTGATCTCGATGACTTCGCCGCTCACCGGCGCATAAACGTCCGAGGCCGCCTTGACGGACTCGACGACCGCCGCCGCGGCTCCCTTTTCTGGTCGCGCTCCAGGCGCCGGCAATTCAACGAAGACAAGATCGCCGAGTTGTTCCTGTGCATGGTCCGTGATGCCAACAGTGGCGACATCGCCTTCGATACGAAGCCATTCGTGGTCTTCCGTGAATTTCAACATCGCGATTGATCTCCGCGGTTCAATTTCAGTCGCGTTTGTAGCGATGCGGGACGAAAGGTAGATCGCAGACTTGCAACGCAATGCGCTTTCCGCGTACCTCGCCGAAAATCCGTTTGCCGGTTGTTGCCGAGTTTTTGTCGACGTAACCCATCGCAATCGGCGCCTGCACGCTTGGTCCAAAGCCGCCGGACGTGACGATGCCGATCGTGCTTGCGGAAATCTCGTCGGCGTAGAGTTTCCCGCCGCCGCGCACCGGCACGCGATCCTCGACCTTCAGTCCCACGCGGCGGCGTGGCGTGCCGTCCGCCAATTGGCGCAGAATGACGTCTGCGCCGGGAAATCCGCCCGCGCGCGATCCGCCGGCACGGCGGACTTTCGCAATCGCCCATTCGAGCGAGGCCATCACCGGCGTCGTTGCTGGATCGAGATCGGAACCGTAGAGACACAATCCCGCTTCCAGCCGCAAGCTGTCGCGCGCGCCAAGGCCGATCGGCATCACCGAATTGTCATCGCATAGTGCACGCGCCAATGCCTCAACGCGATCGGCCAGGATACTGATCTCGAATCCGTCTTCGCCGGTATAGCCGGATCGCGAAACCTCACAGTCTGCGCTGAGGATCCGCACCGTGCGCACGTCCATGAAACGCGTTGCGGTAATCGCGGGCGCGAGGCGTGCCAGCGCGGCTTCCGCCAGCGGACCCTGCACCGCAATCAGCGCACGATCGGGCAGAGGATCGATCTTACAGGTTTGTCCAAGATGCTGACGTAAGTGCGCCAAATCGGCGGCCTTGCAGGCGGCGTTGACGACGAGCAGCAGATGATCGCCGCGGTTCGCGACCATCAGGTCGTCCAGAATTCCGCCCGCCGCGTTCGTGAATAGCGCGTAGCGCTGCCATCCCTCGACAATGCCGATGACGTCGGCGGGGACCAGCGTTTCCAATGCGCGAGCGGCATCTTCCAGGCGCCCCGACATCGCGCGCATGGCGATCTGCCCCATATGCGAAATGTCGAACAGCCCGGCGGCCGCACGGGTATGCAGATGTTCGGTTAGGATACCGGTGGGGTACTGCACCGGCATTTCATAGCCGGCGAAAGCAACGAGCCGCGCGCCACGTTCGAGATGAAATTTATGGAGCGGCGTGCGTAGCAAAGGCGCCTTTTGACGCGCTTCGCTCATACGCGCCTCCGCTGGTTGGCGGAGCGCGCTAGTCGAAAACGAATGAGAGAAGAACCGTGCCACATGGGAGCACCTCATGGCGGCGATTGTGCCGCTCTTGCCGGTGCCCCCTCTGTGTGTTTGCCTGAGAACGTTATCCCGTCGGCGGGCGCAACGCGCGCCTCTTTCCAGAGAAGTCAATCATCGCGGTCCTTTTGCCTGAGAGTTTCCGGGGCGGTTGCTCCTTCGGCGTCGGAAGACCGATCTCTCCCGCGATAATTTCGATGTGCATTAATTTTCGATTCCGCTCTGTCCCT
>VAZL01000043.1 GCA_005883445.1 Alphaproteobacteria bacterium
GACCGTGCCGCGCACGCGAACCGGCGGTGATTGCTGGGCAAAGCTCACGGATGTGGCAAGCAGCAGGGCAAAACCGGCCGCGCCGAGCGCGCGCCGTGCGATTTGGTTCATGTCGTCCTCCCGAAAATCTCGTCGCCGGCGAAACGCCCGACGATCGAATCAACAACCCTCCACGGCTGCGCTTATTCCCGCCGCTCGGGGCTATTTGCTATGAGACCAGCGTCCGCGGGCGCGCGCAAGTTCCTCAGCAGCGGCATTCGCAAATGTGAACGCGATCAATGGTGGCCCGGCGTCGCGCCGCCGTCGACCGCGATGGCGGTGCCCTGGACGTGCCGCGCGCGCTCGGAACACAGGAACAGCGCCAGCGCCGCAATGTCCTCGGGCTTGCCGAACCGGCGCATGTTGCTTTTGGTCAGCGCCTCGGCGCGCAGCTCGTCGACCGACCTGCCCAAGGCCGCCGCGCGTTGCCGGCGCAGCTCGTCCTGCCGCTCGGTGTCGGTATTGCCGGGGTGAATGACGTTGACGTTGACATTATCGCGATTGCCGAGCTTCGACAGGCCCTTGGAAAAGTTGGCCACCGCCGCATTGACCGCGCCACCGATCAGGAATTCGGCGTCAGGGGTGCGTGCGGCGCCGCCGACGATATTGACGACGCTTCCCTGCGAAGCCTTCAACAGCGGCCAGAACAGGCGGGTGAGCCGCACGCAGCCGAAGAATTTCAGCGCGAAGCCGTCGAGCCAGACCGCATCGGGCAATTCCAGGAACGCGCCCGCGCGCGTTGCGCCCGCGTTGTTGACGAGCACGTCGCAACGATGGAAGCGCTCGTTGACGCGCTTGAACAATTGCTCGCACGCCTCGAGCTTGCGCAGATCGCCGGCGACGGTGAGCGGCTGCGGCCCCTCCGCCGCGATCGCCTTGGCGGCGGCGGCGAGATTTTGCTCGGAGGAGGAGGCCAGCACGGTTTGCGCACCTTCGCGCGCGAATGCGAGCGCGATGCCGCGGCCGATCCCCCGGCTCGCCCCCGAAATGACGACGATCTTGCCGTCGAACTCACCAGCCATGTCCCATCCTCCATGCTTGCCCGTCGATACAGTACTACTATGCCTGCAAACGACGAGGGAACGGGGCGACCATGAAATCGATCTTCATCGACTGCAACAACCAGCTCGCGCCGGTGTTTGCCCGCGTGCGACGCCCCGACGACCCGCCGATCGCGGTCAACAGCGATGCGTTTCAATCCGCCGACCTGCCGCGGCTGCTCGCCGGCTACGACATCTGTCTCGACGACCATTCCTATATGCCGACCGAGGTGATGGCCCAGTGCCGCGGGCTCAAGCACATCGTGTTTTTGGGCACCGGCGCATCGAGCTATATGGACGTCCCGGCGTTGAACGGGCTCGGCATCAAGGTGCACACCATCAAGGGCTACGGCGACATTGCGGTCGCCGAGCACACGATGGCGCTGATATTCGCCTGCTGCCGTGATCTGGCGCGCATGGACCGGGCGGTGCGACGGGGCGTGTGGGAACCGCTCGAAAGCATGCAGCTCAACGGCAAGACGCTCGGCCTGATCGGGCTGGGTGGCATCGGTCGAGAGGTGGCGCGGATCGCGCGCGGCGTCGGCATGGAGGTGATCGGCTGGAATCGCTCGCCACGCCCTGACGCGGGTGTGCCGCTGGTCGAACGAGACGAACTGCTGGCGCGCGCCGACGTGATCTCGCTGCATCTTGCCCTCAACGAGGAGACGCGGGGCTTCATCAACGCCAAGCGCCTTGCGGGCACCAAGCGGGGCGTGATCCTCGTCAACACCGCGCGCGGGGCGCTGGTCGAAGAGGCAGCACTGCTCGATGCGCTCGCAAGCGGCCACGTCCGCCACGCCGGGCTCGACGTTTTCCACGCCGAGCCGCTCAAGCGGGACCACGCGCTGGCGCGCATGGAGAACGTGACGCTCACCTCTCATGCGGCCTTCCGCACGCTTGAAGCCTCGGAGACGCTGATGCGGCGGGCGATCGACATCGTACGCGGGATCGTCGCGCCATCCTCGTCCGCCTGACCGCGCCCTTGGACCTTTTCGGGCGCTGAGCAAGCCGCCGCGACGCAATCCATTGGGGGACGCACGATCGGCACGAACCGGGCAACGCGCCCGTTTCACCAAGCGAACGGCGAACGGCAAGGATTGACGGCTCGCGCGCGGCGGCGACAATAAGCCCAAACGACAAGCGCCGCGGGGAGGACGGGTTGAAGCCGGCACCGTTTGCCTATGCCAAGGCTCGCTCGGTCGCGCACGCGATCGAGTTGTTGGCGAACGACGACGCGCGGCTGCTTGCCGGCGGACAAAGCCTGATCGCCACGCTCAACATGCGGCTGAGCGAGCCCGCGCTGCTGGTCGACATCAACGCCATCGGCGGGCTCGACCGCGTCACGTTGAAAAACGCCCACGTCGAGATCGGCGCGCTGGTGCGTTACGCGCAAGCAGAACGCTCCACCGAGATCGCGCGAGCGGCGCCGCTCATCGCTTTGGCGCTGCCGCATATCGGCCACCCCGCGATCCGCAACCGCGGCACCGTCGGCGGCTCGCTCGCCTTCGCCGATCCGGCCGCCGAACTGCCGGCGTGCGTCGTCGCACTCGATGGCGAAATCGAAATCGTCGGGCCGCAAGGGCAACTCACGGTCAAGGCCGATGATTTCTTCAAGCGCCTGTTCGAGACCGCGCTTACCCCGCGCGATGTGCTCACCGCCGTCCGTGTCCCGGCCGCGGGCACCGACACCCGCGTCGGTTTCGCCGAGTTCGCGCGCCGCCACGGCGACTACGCCATGGTGGGCCTTGCCGCCTGCGCGCGCGCCGACGGCAAGCGCCTCAGCAATCTCCGCCTCGTCTATTTCGGCGTCGGCGCGACGCCGGTGCGCGCGCGGCGCGCCGAACCTGCGCTGGCGGACGGCGATGTGGAGGCGGCGGTGAAGGCGCTCGCCGACGACCTCGAGCCGACCGACGACGTGCAGGCATCGGGCGCGGTGAAGACCCATCTCGCCGGCGTGCTGCTGCGGCGGGTGACGCAACAGCTTGCGCGGGCGCCGTCATGAGCGAGCGCTTCCACGACATCGCCGTCATCGTCAACGGCGAGGAGGTGCGCGAACGCGTCGATGCGCGCAAGACGCTGGTCGACTTCCTGCGCGAAGACGTTGCGCTGACCGGCAGTCATGTCGGCTGCGAGCACGGGGTATGCGGCGCCTGCAGCGTGCGCGTCGACGGCGTGGTGGTGCGCGGCTGCCTGATGCTGGCGGTGCAATGCGACGGCGCGCGCGTCGACACCATCGAAGGCGTGGCCGATACGGACGAGATCGCCGATCTGCAGCGGGCGTTCATTGCGCGTAACGCACTGCAATGCGGCTACTGCACGCCGGGGATGTTGCTCACCGCGCAGGAACTGCTGGCCCGCGGCGGCGTTCCGAGCCGCGAACAAATCCGCACGCATCTCTCGGGCAATTACTGCCGCTGCACCGGCTATCAGGCCATCGTCGACGCGGTCGAGGCGGTGGCGCAGGCCCGGGCGGGAACAAAGCAATGAAAATCACAGAAGACTCCCCACCCATCGTCTCCGCCCTCGACCGGCCGAATTCCTATATCGGCCGCTCGGTGCCGCGGCCGAATCTTGCGCGCCTCACGCGCGGCCGCGCGCAATTCGTCAGCGACATGACGCTGCCGCGCATGGCGCATGTGGCCTTCGTGCGCTCGCCCCACGCCCATGCGCGCATCGC
>VAZL01000044.1:0-2768 GCA_005883445.1 Alphaproteobacteria bacterium
CGCTTCCGAGAAATAGCTTTTTCATTTGAACCCCCCGTTCCAGGATTGAGTGTCGATTTCTTTACCAGGTCTTGCGCGCTTTGGCTGTGATCTTTCGGCAACGGTGGGAGGGATTCCAAATTTTGGCCAAGAATCCTCGAGCCGGAAGCTAGCCGGCAAGCGGTGCAAGGAAGGCGCCGGCCAGGGCCTTTCAACCGACTATCGCTCGGAGCTTATGGGCGGATTGCCGGGCCATCATTGCAGGCGGCATGAGCGGCATTCATCAATCAAAGCGGCAGCTTAAGCCATAGGCATGGCCTCGATCTCCGCTTGCGGCCACTGCCGATCGGGCGTTCGCCAGGCCGCGCAATGCGGCGCGCCTGTATCCACGGTCCTCGCGGGAGGGCGGTGTTCGCCAAAGGACGTTCAAACCTCAATTTCAAATGCGGCTCGCTGTGGCGCTTCGGCAACAGCGGCGGGGGTCCCGCGACCCGGGGACGCGCGACCGGGTAGATTCGCCCGAAGTGCCCATGGTCGCTAAATGCTAAATGTGGCCAGGCAATAGATTCGGCCTAACACGACAGTTCGGAAACCGACGGCTAGCGGAGGCCACCATGCGTTTCATCTTGGTCGCGACTGCTCTGACAGCGGCCGTCTCCCTCGATCCGCGTGCAAGCCAAGCCTACGAGAGGCCCTGGTGCGCACTGACGGAAATCGCCGGAGGGGCCATGCACGAGAATTGCACCCTCCCAACCTTCGAGCTGTGCGTCCAGGAGGTGATTGCGGGCAACCGCGGCTTCTGCATTCCGAATCCGCGCTGGCAGGTCCCCGGGCCGGCGCCCCGGCAGCCGCGCGGCCAGCGAAAGCGCGTCGACTACTGAGGGGATGCTTTCGCGCGCCGCCAGCTCACTCAGCGGCAAGCGGCCCATATTGCAGGGTCCGGCGGTTGTGGGTTCGCGCTTGCGTCGGGGCCTGTTGCTAGGTCTTCTTGTCTCGATGCATGCCCAGCCCGCGGGGACCTTCGCAGGTTCTAATGACGCCGGCATTTATGCGGATTTTCCCCCCGACATGTCGGGAAATCCGCGTCCTGCACGCCCTTACCTCTTTGATTTTATTCCCGGTGATGCTACCAATAAAAATTGTGGCATGTTCTTGTCCAAAGGGAGGTAAAATGATGAAGCGCGCTTTGATCGGTGGGCTGAGTGTTTTGGCGATGATCGTCGGCGTGTCGGCGGCCAATGCCCAAGCCAATATCAATCCGAACGTCTACCCCGGTAATACGTCGGGGCCCTACGGAAATCAGCCGTGGGAATGGCACGGCGCTCCCGGCCCGAATAAACGCGGCGCTATGTGCGTCAAGCACACCGACCCCATGCGCGGTTACGGCTACCAAGAGCCGTGCCCGGCCCCAAAGAAGGCTGCGGCCGCCCCGAAGGCCAAGAGAAAGAAAGTCGCATCGCGCTAACCAAGCGCTCTGACGCGTCGTCACCTTAATGGGTGCGTGAGCGAAGCTAACCGCATCGGGGCGACGGCGGGCGCCAAGCTCGGTGAGGGCCCGTTCCCTTTTCGAACGGTGAGCAGCGCTACGGCCTTTTACCGAGGTCCGGATCACGAATTTTTCCGATCGCGTTGACAGTGCTGCGCTGATGGCGCGACAGGCGCGGGCGCATGCCCGCCAATCCTCACGGTTACGTGACGGTCACCCATAAGAAATCTTCCCACCGCCTGCATCCGCGCCAGCTCGTCTGCGTAGCTCCCGGCGTCGGCGCGGACACCTTTCCGCTCCGGCATACGCGGATCTCTTGCAAGGGAGCGACATCATGTTTGGAAAGCTCAAAGTACTCGCCCTCACGGGGGCGCTTGCCGCATCGAGCTTCGGCGCGAGCGGCGCCCAGGCGGCAGGTTGGATTATCGGGCTCGTCGACGGCAAGTCGATCGTGATCATCGACCCGGCGACTCGCAAGGTGACGTCGAAGGTCGACGTCAAAGGCGCCGGCCCCCTTCTCGGCATCGACGTGCGGCCGGCCGACGGCATGCTTTATGGCGTCGCCGGCGACGGGACGATCGTCACCATCGACCCCAAATCCGGCCAGGCCACGATGAAGAGCAAGATGTCGGAGACGCTCAAGCCCGGCCTGAGCGGCACCGTCGACTTCAACCCGGTCGCCGACCGGCTGCGCGTGATGGGCTCCGACGGAACCAGCCTGCGGGTCAACGTCGACGACGGCAAGGCGACCGTCGACGGCTCGCACAAGTACAAGGACGGCGACGCCAACGCCGGCAAGACCCCGAAGGTCGTGGCCGGCGCCTACACCAATTCTTGGAAGGGCGCCAAGGCGACAACGCTCTACAATATCGATGCGGCGACCGGGATGCTGGTCACTCAGGCGCCGCCCAATGACGGCGTGCTCAATACGGTGGGATCGCTCGGCATGACGGTGAGCGGCCCGGTCGCGTTCAACATCGTCTCGACCGGCGAAGACAAGAACGACGGCTGGCTCGTCGCTGGCGGTGCGCTCTATTCGGTCGATCTTAAGACCGGCAAGGCAGCCATGGTCGGCAAAATCGAGGGCCTGAGCGGCAACCTCGTCGATATCGCCTGGATCGACTAGTCCATATTGGCCCAAGCTGCTGCGCCTGCGGGGCCCATCTCCGCAGGCCGGCGCTGCTTTCGGCCCGCCTGCGCGCCGCAACCGCATCGGCGGATGAGGAGCGCTGTTACCCGTCTTACCGCGATGTGCTGCGCCGTAAACTCGTTCTTCACAAGCCATTGCGCCTCGCCCGGCACG
>VAZL01000044.1:2773-6679 GCA_005883445.1 Alphaproteobacteria bacterium
TAGGCTTATGCGGGTTTGTGATCTCCTCGATCCCAAGCATCTCGGCGAAAGCTGCTCGCGTAGGCATGGGCAAGTTTCGCCGGATGTGACCCACGTCGCGGTAGAGAAACTGATTTCCAAGGGTGGTCATGCAGCCATCGTCTCGACACATCGTGGCTGCGGGCAGGATAATCGAGACGTCCTTATGCTTGTCGGCAATCGCTCGGAACGCATCGTTGAGCGGACGGATGCGCTCTTCAAAATAAGCGTAGAGGGACCTCTCCGGTTGGCGACACGGCCGCATCAGTACGGTCGAATATTTTGCCAAGGCACAGGGGATCGGATCTTCGGCCCATTGGGCCACATCGCCAATGATGACGATTTGACGGCCGTCGGCATGCAGCTGATCGATGAGATCGTTGAGGCCTTGTTCCAATAGCGCAAGACCGCGGCTCGGAGACCGCAGCGCGGGATCGCTGCTGTAAACCATGGGCACAAGGGTGCTCCAGGCGGATGCGAGAATCACAAGGTTGATGTCAGGCCTGGACCTAAGCGTGGCGATCGCCAGTTTGCGGCTTTCCGTACAGTCCCGGGTCAAGGTTGGTTGATCGGGCAGCGTTACATTTACGACGCCCGCCTCGATGATTGGGGGGCATTCCCGATAGAGCAGGACCGCAAAGCCGGCGCGCTCGGCCACGGGCTCGACGATCGGAGCCCAATGGTCGGCATGGCTATCTCCCCAAAGCACGGCCTTGGTCCTCGCGTCGGACCAACTTGCTCCGAACACGCAATACGATCGCGGCGGAAGGCCATCAAGCTTCACGTGCTGCGGACACTCCCATTTCCACATTTCCTCCAGGCTGCTCATGTCTTGGACTTGCGGCGACAGTCTGCCCGGAAATCCGTGCAGCGCAGCGACACTCAGCCCGGCAACCGCGGCGGTCGACACGGCGGCGAGGCCGAAGCCCACGGTCACGAACGGCCTGGCGGTGCGCCGGCGCGCCGGCTGTTCGATGAAGCGCCACGAGAGATATGCCAAACCGATGCATGCCGCGGCCAAGACAGTGGCGACCAGGAAAGTGGGCGCGGCGCCCGACGCGTAGTGGCGGTAGAACACGAGCACAGGCCAATGCCAGAGGTACAACGAATAGGAAATCAGGCCAATGAACCGCATCGCCGGCAGGGATAGCATGTGACCGACGAGGCTCTCGCCGCCGCGCGGCCAGATGATCAAGGCGGCCCCGACGCACGCGGGCATGGCGTTCAGTCCAGGGAACGCGTGTTCGCGCGAAAGCGTAAGAACGCTGATGGCAATCAGCGCGACACCGATGATCGTGGGCAGCTCATTTTTCCATCTGCTCGCTGATTTTCGCAGCGGTGGCAGGAACACGAGCAATGCTCCGAGCGCGAGCTCCCATGCGCGAAGGTGGGCGAGAAAGAAGGCGGACTTCGGGTCAGTGCCGGTTCGCTGAACGGCGAGCCATAGGCCGCCGATGACAACCGCGCCGACGAGAGCCGCAACGATGGCGGCTTGTTTGCGAGCGATGAAGAAGAACGCTGCCAGGAGTAGAGGCCAGACGAGATAGAACTGTTCTTCGACCGACAGCGACCACATGTGCAATAGCGGCAGCAGGTCGGCAGCCCGATCGAAATATCCGGTGTTCTGCAGGAAGTACCAGTTGGCGAGCGAAGCGGCGGAATATGCCGCGCTGTCTCCGAGCGAGGTGTAGTCGCCGGGCAGAAGAAAGAAGTATCCCGCGACCAACGACGTGGCCAGCACCACCAACATTGCCGGAAATATTCGGCGAATGCGTCGCTGGTAAAACGCCAGAAGGCTGAAGCTGCCGACCTTGAGATCGGCTACGATCAGCGACGTGATCAAAAAACCCGATATGACGAAGAAGATATCGACGCCGGTAAAGCCGCCCGACAACGCCCTGACGATGCCGAAGTGATAGAGCAGGACGCTCATCACCGCGACCGCGCGCAGCCCATCGATGTCGGGTCTGTAAGACAGCTGTGTCACGATGATAGAGCCCGCGATCCGGCGCTCTCTCTTATCACGACTCGTGTCGCCTCGAAATAGCTTCCAAGTTGGCTGCCGGCACCAAGCCGTTGTTCCAGTGATCCGCCTGCAGTCAATCAATCTCGGTGAAACTCGGCGCCCCATAGGGATCACGCATACGAAGACCGCTTTCGTGCCAAAACAACTCGCGTGTGGGCAAAGCGGAACACCTGGCGCAGGACCGGAAGCAATTTCAGGGGGATCGCGAGGTGCCTGGATCGTCCCGGGCTGTGGTCGACAAACGCGTCTTCGACATATTCGAACTCGCCAAATGTCTGCTGCAGGAGATCCGCGATTTGAGGGCCTGAGAGGTAATTGACTCCGTGTATCAGGAAATAGCGATTGGCCTCCACCAATTGATCGGCGGTGAAATTTTCCTCGTACAGATTGCCCCTGATGCCAAGAGCGGCGCACAGCTTCAGATAGCCGGGCGAATTGAAGACGCCGCCGAAGGGAATGTCCGTGTGCGCTTCGATCGGCCGCCACCTCGATGGAAACACGTTGAGAAACCAGCCGCCCAGCTTCAATACCCGGTGAATTTCCGAGAACGCCAATTTTTGTTCGCGCACGTGCTCGAACACTGAAGTCGCAAACACGAAATCAAACACATTGTCAGGCCATGGAATCTTGCTCATCGGCGGATAGTCGATCCCGTCTGCGGAGATCGGATCGAAGCGGAAATGCGCGATGTCGGCAGCGGATCGCAGATTGACATAATTCTTGACGTCATAACCGAAGGCATTGGGAAATCCCGCCTCGAGATATTCGTAGGTGTGCCGGCCGGAACCACATCCGAAATCCAGAATCATGCTCTGCGCCGACACGATGCCGCCGCGCGATTTGAGAATCGCGTTATTGAGCTCAACGACGCGCTGAGCGGACGGGTCTTCGATCATCGCGTCGCCATCTTACGTACGTTGGCGAGCCGTGTGCAAGTTTTCGGAGTTGACAGCCATGTGCTGTTTCGATTGTGTGGCGCAAATCCGCAGGAATGCACCGCGTGCGCTTGGCATCCTGTGCATTTTGCCGCTCAATCGCCGGGGCGAGGTTAGAGAGTCCTTACAATTCGGCGACCACCCGAAGGCAGATGATCGAGTCGGTAAGTCGATCGACTCAACTGCCAACTCCCAATTCGGCGGCATTGCCGAGATGGCTAGCAGTGTCCGGGTTGGATGAGCCGCATGGGCGTTGCGATGATAAAAACGGGATTGTATCGCGTCGATCAGCTGTCATCGTCTGCAAAGATCAGAGGGTTTTTTGGTGGGACACGACGGGTTTCGATTACACTTTACGAGAAGCTGCATGAAATGAAAAAGGCCGAAGAATGGGCCGAAAAAATCCTTTTTAGCTACTGCGACGCTCGCGGTATTTTTAAGCGAACCTATGCGGATCGATTCGATCAGTTTGACGATATGGCGATCGACTGCCTCGGGCGAGAGTTCCCCGCAAGCCGCGCATTGACGATACACGACATCGGCGTGAGCGATGGGCGCACAGCGTGCGATTTCTTCCAAAAGCTCGCAGCGCGGTTTCCACATCTGAACTATTGCGCGTCGGACTATGAGCCTTCGCTGATGATGGTGCGTTCAGGCAAGGGCGGGAGCGTTGTGACGCTGAACAAAAAAGGAGAGGCGATCGAGATCGTAATGCCGCCTTTCGTATTCAATTTGATCAAGCCAGAGAACTTCTTGTTCTATCCAATCAATTATGCCTTCTTTTTGTTTGCTCGCGCTATAGTGCTTCCTCGGACGCTCGCAAAATATCGCGCTGGCAAGATCGAGCCATTACCTCTGGTCCTGTTCTGCCCGGCGGCGCGAGACCTTGCCGCAAGCGATGGGCGTTTCCGTCTGCTGGAGTACGAT
>VAZL01000045.1 GCA_005883445.1 Alphaproteobacteria bacterium
CCGGCACCTTCAACGACATGTGGAGCCAGCAGAACAACGTGACGGTGGGGTCGTGGAACGAGTTCGACTGGTGGGTCAGCGCCGATTGGACTATCGCCAAATACTGGAAGACCGGCGTCACCTACATCACCTTCCTGAGTCCGCCCGGGAACTTCCGGCAGGAGCGCAACGTCGAACCATATATCCGCTTCGACGACGGCGCGCTGACCGGCTCGGCGGTCACGATCAACGCCTACGTCAAGCTGTTCTACGCGATCTCCGGCAGCTCGACCGTCGTCGTCGGCAACCAGGGCAACACGTATGACGTCGAAATCGGCATGGTGCCGACGCTGGATCTGAAGAAAATCACCGGCGTCCCGCTGACGATTGCGGCGCCGACCTGGGTCACGGTCGGTCCGAGCAGCTACTGGAACCGAGGCGTGACGGGTTGCGGACCGACCACCACCCTCGAGCCGTGCTCGCTCAGCAATGCCGGCGTGTTCACGACCGGTCTCGCCCTGAAGGAGACGCTGGATTGGCTGGTCCCGACGAGGTGGGGCACCTGGTACGCCAAGGGTGGCGTCCAGTACTACCACATCATCAACGACAGCCTGCTGCTCGCTCAGACCTTTACCGGCACCGCAAGCTCCTTCCCAACCGCGCACCGCGAGGTGTGGGTCGGCTATGCGGGCTTGGGCTTCACGTTCTGAGCTTTCGCCATGAAGCCGGATGTCTCGAGTCTCGAATCGTCATGAACCTCCGCGGTTTCGAGATCGGGACGTCCGGCTTCTCCCTTGCAGGCCCTGCCGGCGCGCGAACGCGCGCCGAGCGCTTTGAAAGCCTCTGATCGATAGGAGCAGATGATGACGGCGACCGCATCCGAGATAAAGCGCCCGGTGTTGTGGACGGCAGGCGACTGGAACGCGTTTTTCGGATTCGGAACCAATATTCTCGTCAACATGCTGGTGCTCACCGGCCTCTTGCGGTTCGTGTTGAAGATGCCGGACTCGCTCGTCTTCGGCCGCATCCTGCCCGCGCTCGGGCTGATGATGTGCCTCTCCACGATGTACTACGCCTTCCTCGCTTATCGGCTGGCGCTCAAGAGTGGCCGCAGCGATGTCTGCGCGTTGCCCTCGGGCGTGAGCGTGCCGCACATGTTCATCGTTACCTTCGTGATCATGTTGCCGATCACGCTCAAGACCAATGATCCGATCAAGGGCTGGGAAGCAGGCCTGGTCTGGGTCTTCTTTCAGAGCTTCATCCTGATGATCGGCGGCTTCATCGCCCCCTATATCCGCAAGATCACGCCCCGGGCGGCGTTGCTTGGAACGCTCGCCGGCGTCTCCATCACGTTCATTTCCATGCGACCGGCGCTCGAAATGTACATGACGCCGATTATCGGGCTCACTTGTTTCGGCATCATTCTGGTGAGCTGGTTCGGCGGCTTCAAATACCCTAAGGGCATTCCCGCTGGGCTCGTGGCCATCGCCGTCGGCATGATCATCGCCTGGGGCTCGAACATGTTCGGCCTGGGTTACGGCGGCTTGAGCCTGGAGGGCCTGCGCGGCGCGTTCACCAATTTCGGCTTCTCAGTGCCGATCCCTGCCGTCAATCACGTGTTCTCCGGCTTCGAGTATCTCGGCGTGATCCTCGTGACCGCGATCCCGTTCGGCATCTACGATTTGGTCGAGGCCATGGACAATGTGGAGAGCGCGGAGGCGGCGGGCGACGCCTATCCCACCACTCGTGTGCTCACCGCCGACGGCGTCGTCAGTCTGATCGGCTGTCTGATGGGCAATCCGTTCATCAACGCGGTCTATATCGGTCATCCCGGCTGGAAAGCGATGGGCGGCCGCATCGGCTATTCGGCGGCCACCGGCGTCACGGTGATTATTCTGTCTTGGTTCGCCGTCGTCTCGGTGCTGCTGGCGCTTGTCCCGGTGGTCGCGATATCGCCCATCCTGCTCTACATCGGCATGCTCATCGGGGCGCAGGCGTTCCAGACCACGCCGGCCAAGCACGCGCCGGCGATTGTGCTCGCGCTCACCCCGCATCTTGCAGCCTGGAGCAAGACCTTGATGGACGGCGCGCTTGGCGCAGCCGGGACCAGTGCCGCAGCAATCGGTTTCGACAAGCTCGGCCAGGTGGGCGTGCTCTATCACGGGCTCGAGGTTCTCGGCGGCGGATCGATCCTGACCGGTCTCGTGCTCGGCGCCATCGGTGTGTTCGTGATCGAGAAGAAGTTCGCGGAGGCTTCGGCCTTTGCTTTGTCGGGCGCGGTGCTCACCTTCTTCGGCTTCATGCACGGTGAGTCGGTGGGATTGGCTGTCACTCCCACCGTTGCGATCGCCTACGTGATCATGGCCGTCTTCCTTTTTGCCCTGAGCCGCTCGCCGGCAATCTCGGCGGCGGCGGAGCGACCGGAACAGAACGCCGTCGCCGCAACGCCGGCCGAGTGAGAGGCGGGGAATGGGATCGGCCGCCTACTTCTCCCCGTAGGTCGCGCGCGCAATGTCCGGCACCGGCACGCCGTCGTCGATCGCCTTGCAGCGGACCGCTTCGGCCTTCGCCTTCTGCTCGGCCGCGTCGAGCACTTCAAGCACGACGTCGCGCGGAATGAAGCAGACGCCGGTGTCGTCGGCCACCACCAGGTCGCCGGCCGCAACCCGAACCTCGCCGATCTGCACGGGGCCGTTGATCTCCACGGTCTCGATCCGCCACTTGCCGGTGACCGGCGTGATGTCGCTCGCCCATACCGGGTAATCGAGCGCACGCGAATGGGCCACGTCGCGCACGCCGCCCTGCACGATGGCGCCGATCTCGCCTTGGCGCTTGCCGGTCTGCGCGGAGATGCCGCCCATGTTCGAGACGTCGGCCACGCCTTGGATCACCAGCACGTCGCCTTTCTGCGCGAGGTTGTGCGCTTCGAACTCCGCCATCCGGTTGACGTGCTGGCGCGCGCCCTCGATCGGGTTGATGCGCTGGAGGATGTTGCGCACGGTCAGCGCCGGCCCGACGATGGTCCTGCCAGCCATGGTCGGCTTGAGCACCGATGCGCCGATGACGCCGCAGGGAATGCCGAGCTCGTCCATCGTGTCGGAGATGAGCCCGGTGCAATCGCCGAGCGCGGCGAGGCGCTCGACCGCGCCCTGGGGCGGGCGCGGGACGGCCATCAGCTTGATGTTTTCGGCCGCGATGCGGCCGGTCAATCGCTTCTTCTCTGCCGCGTTCACGCAGATGCTCCCGGTCTACAGCTCGCCGCACGCGCACTTTATATCGATCTCGGGTAGCGAAAAAGGAGCGGGGCGTAGGGCGAATAAAATCGCCGACCGAGGAATGGCAAGTGACGCTGTGGCGATTTGCCCACGCGGCCCAGCACGCGTGGGCATTGCGTCAAGCTTGAAGTTCGCGCGGCCGCGCGCGAGCGCGCAATGCTTACCCTACAAATGAGCATGACCAGCAAGCTTGATCATACAGTTGCACGCTTGCTCCGGCGAGCGCCGCTCGGTACCGTTGCCGCCTCTCATCCACGCGTTTGCGTGACCTCGCAATCGCAGACGCGCGAGTCTGTCGTGTCGATGCGTTCTCCGCGGCAAGTCCACTTCGCCCGGAAGACGCTGGAGCAAAGGCCAATCCCATGATCGATCTTTACGCGCTCACCAGCCCCAACGTGCAGAAAATCTACATCATGCTCGAGGAATGCGGGCTGCCCTACAAGGAACACTTCGTCGACGTCTGGAAGGGCGATCAGTACAAGCCGGAATTTGCCAAGATCAACCCCAACAACAAGATCCCTGTCATCGTCGATCACGACGGGCCAGTTTCTGCCCAAGGACACGGCCAAGAAATACGACGTGCTGCAGTGGCTGATGATCCAGCTCACCGGGGTCGGGCCGATGTTCGGCCAATGGACCCACTTCAAGCTGTTCGCGCCCAAGGGCAGCGGCGACTATTCGATGGGGCGCTACACCTCGGAAATAAAGCGCCTCTACGAGGTACTGGAGACGCGGCTCGGCAAGGTGCCCTACCTCGGCGGCCAGGAGTACTCCATCGCCGATATCGCGACCTATCCATGGACGCGCAACCACGACACCCAGGGCGTGAAGTGGGAAGACAATCCCAATCTCGCGCGCTGGTTCAATGCCATCAACGAGCGCCCCGCGGTGAAGGCCGCGCTCGCCAAGATCGGCGCCATCAAGTCGAACCGCGAGACCGCCTCGGACGACGACAAGGACCGCTTCTTCAACCGCGGCCGCTACGCCAGGGCGTGAGGTCGCACGCGCGGATTTCGGTGAGATGGAATCCGCCGGCGCTACGCTCGGTGTGCCCCTAGACGACGCTACCGTTACGGTCCGCTCATTCCCGCGTAAGCGGGAATCCAGGGTCTGGGTCCCCGCTTTCGCGGGGACGAGCGGGCGGATGCTGTCTCCGCTGGCGCGGGGCGAGGGTCGCGCGGGGCGCCGTTATCGGACC
>VAZL01000046.1:0-389 GCA_005883445.1 Alphaproteobacteria bacterium
GTCACTTGTTACCGGGTTGGCATCCGCATGAACGAGCCGCAGATGGCCGCGCTGCTGGTCGCGCACGGCAGACCCGGTTTCTATCTCCGCGTTCTCGAGGAAGGCCAAGTAGAAGCAGGAGACGAGATCGTCCAGGTCG
Source organism: Alphaproteobacteria bacterium (assembly GCA_005883445.1). Taxonomy (GTDB): domain Bacteria; phylum Pseudomonadota; class Alphaproteobacteria; order Rhizobiales; family Xanthobacteraceae; genus VAZQ01. Next base: position 140 of record VAZL01000046.1, read on the forward strand.
GGGTGGGCCCTGGGCGCATGACCGTCTTCGAGATCAACGCGCTGCTATACATGCCGGGTCACCCCCGCAGCCAGCTCGAGCGCGCGTTGCGTATCCCGGCGCTGCCGGCTGGTTGGCGGAGTTCCTTCCAAGCGCTGCTGCAGCAGGAACTCAATGAAGCACAGGCAGTAGGAAAAGGAAACCCTGGACTCTCGGTCGTGAGCCCACCGCCCGAATGGACAGGATTTCGCCCGATGCGGGTGTCGCGGAT
>VAZL01000046.1:585-4468 GCA_005883445.1 Alphaproteobacteria bacterium
GCTTCACGCTCCGTTCGGGCAGCGAGCCGGTCGTGCTACTCAGCGCGGGCGTTGGAGCGACGCCGGTGTTGGCAATGCTGCACGCCTTGGCGGCCGAGAAGTCAAACCGTCCGGTTTGGTGGCTCTTTGGAGCACGCAACCGTGAGGAGCATCCATTCCAGGAAGAGTCGCGGTCTCTATTACAAGAATTGAAATACGGCCACAGCTACATCCAGTACAGCAGGCCGAGACCGACCGACCGAAGGGGTGTCGATTTCGACGCTGCCGGGCACCTAGCCGTTTCCGCATTCGACAAGATTGGCGTTCCGCATGACGGCCAATTCTATCTGTGCGGCCCTGCGGCGTTTTTGCGGGAGCTTACCGCTGGCTTAGCCGCGTGGGGTGTGACTGCTGATCATATTCACACAGAGATATTCGGCACCCTTGATTCCATCACACCGGGGATGAAAGCCGAGACTCATTCTCCGCATTTGCCTGCGGAACCGGCGGGTTTCGGCCCGCAGGTTTCCTTCGCGCGGAGCGGACTCACGTTGCCTTGGAATGCAAAATACCAGAGCCTGCTCGAACTTGCAGAAGCATGCGACGTGCCTGTGCGGTGGTCCTGTCGAACCGGGGTCTGCCACACCTGCGAAACGGCGCTGATTGCCGGCAACGTGGAGTACGACCCTGAGCCGCTCGATCCGCCCGCAACGGGAGACGCGCTGATTTGCTGCTCCCGACCTCGCGGCGAGGTGATCCTCGACCTATGACGGACGGACGCAAGGATGCGAACACCGCCTCGGCGGTTCTGTAATCGTGCCAATTGGGGATCCCCGTGATAGTGACGATGTTTCCACGCACCGTGCGCGTTATCGAGCACACGTTGATCCCGTTGAAAGACGGCACGACGCTGGCGGCCCGCATCTGGCTGCCGGATGATGCCGAACAAAACCCGGTTCCCGCGATCCTGGAGTATCTCCCCTATCGCAAGCGCGACGGGACATACGAGCGGGACGCGCTGACGCATCCCTATCTCGCCGGCCACGGCTACGCCGGCGTTCGCGTCGATCTTCGCGGTTGCGGCGAGTCGAGTGGCTTGCTGTTCGACGAGTACGCCAAGCAAGAGCAGGACGATGGCGTGGAGGTGATCGCGTGGTTGGCGGCGCAACCCTGGTGCAGCGGCGTCGTCGGGATGATGGGGATCTCCTGGGGCGGCTTTAATGGACTGCAGATTGCGGCGCGCCGCCCTCCGGCACTCAAGGCGATCGTGACCATCTGCTCGACCGATGATCGCTACGCCGACGATGTGCATTACATGGGCGGCACGCTGCTTGCGGTCGACGGACTCGAGTGGGGCTCGTTCTTTTTCGGCTCGATGTGTCTGCCGCCCGACCCGGTGCTGGTCGGCGATCGCTGGCGGGCGATGTGGCTGGAGCGCCTCGAGAACGTGCCGCTGTTCTTCGAACTCTGGCTACGGCACCAGCGACGTGACGCCTATTGGAAGCATGGATCGGTCTGCGAGGATTACGCCGCGATCCAATGCCCCGTGTATGCCGTCGGCGGCTGGACCGACGCCTACACGAATGCAATTCCACGGCTGCTTGAGCGATTGACAGCGCCTCGCAAGGGTCTGATCGGGCCGTGGGCGCACGGGTATCCGCATTTTGCGCGTCCCGGCCCGCAGATCGGCTTCCTGCAGGAGATGCTGCGGTGGTGGGATTATTGGCTCAAGGGCATCGATACCGGCGTGATGGATGAGCCCATGCTGCGCGCGTGGATGACGGAAAGCGTCAAGCCTGCGTCGCATCACGAGGTATTGCCGGGCCGGTGGGTTGCCGAAGCGTCATGGCCGCCGCCGGGAATAACGCCGCAGCTACTGTTCTTGACCGACGCGGGGCTGAGAAACGAGGCGGCGCCGTTGACGGCGCGCACGGTGTGCTCGCCGCAGACCGTCGGTAAATGTTCGGGAAGCTGGGTTCCGTTCGGCCGTGGACACGACCAGGCGGAAGATCAGCGCGACGACGACGCGCGCTCGCTCATCTTCGAGACGCCGCCCCTCGAAGAGCCGATCGAGATCCTCGGCGCGGCGATCGTCACGCTCGAGCTGGCGTCCGACAAGCCGATCGCGAACCTGGTGGTTCGACTATGCGACGTGCACCCGTCCGGCGAATCGCTGCGGGTCAGCTACGGCGTACTCAACCTCGCCCATCGCGACGGACACGAAAAGCCTGCGCTGCTGGCGGCCGGCCAACGCTACCGCGCGCGCATTCAGCTCAACGATGCCGGCTCGATGTTCCCGGCCGGCCACAGGATCAGGCTCGCGCTATCCACGGCGTACTGGCCCATGATCTGGCCTGCTCCCGAGCCGGCGACGTTGCTGATTTCCGGCGGCACGCTCGAGCTGCCGGTACGCGAGCCCCGCGCCACCGATGCGCTGCTTAAGCCGCTGCCTGGTCCGGAGTCGGCGCCGCCCGAGAAGCCGACGATCATCCGTCGCAGCGACTTGCGGATCGAGCGTATCGACCGCCTCGGCCTTGAATTGGGCACGCACGATGAGTCGAAACTTCACGTCGAGGAAGACGACCCGCTCAGCGCCGTGATCGACTTGCGGCGGACCTGGACGATGTCGCGCGACGCATGGCAAGTCCGCATCGAGACACAGATGCGGCTGTCGTGCACCCGCGAGGTTTTCTTGCTGCAGGCAAGCTTGCGCGCGTGGGAAGGCGCCGACGAAGTCTGTCGTCGCGACTGGGATCGCGCTATTGCTCGCGACTTCTTATGAAAATGTAGGAGCCAAGGCATCCCGCGTGACCGCGTGGTGTGAGGTGGTTCGCCGCGCATTTCACCGGGGTGGCTTCAGCAGTTGCTCCAGTTGCTTGAGCAGTTCGGCATCCTCAGGGCTGGTGGTCGGGTTGTCGCAACGGGGATCCGTTCTTTGCAAAGCGCGAATCATCGCGCGTGTAACCGGGAGCGGGGCGCAACCATGATCGGTCTCGCACACAAGATCCCATTGCGCGGCAGCAGGAACGTGACAGTCAAAGCAGTTCCCGCCAAACCGATTGACCACGTCGGTAGTCCCTCGTTTGCGAATCTTTGTTCCGTCTTTCGACACGTCGAGCTCGAAGAACTCCCAATCATGCGTTGCAGCGTTGAAGCTCCTGTCGCGCTTGACCATGGCCTCGCCCGGAATCAATTGAATGACCGATCCCGTTGGATACACGGCGCCCGTGGTCGAATTGGCGGCGGCCAGCGTCGCGTCGAGATTGCCTTGCAGGTTGTCCACGTAGAATTGACGGACGGGGGTCATCTTCGTGATACACCGGAATGAGCTCGCGTCGATATCCGTTGCATTCACGAGGCCCGCCGAAAGCAGCAATGCAACGCCGCACAAGACGATGCAAATACCTTGGTGGTCGGGCGGGAGGCAGTGAGCCACACCTCTCCCTCTGGCCGGGGCTGCGCGAATGTCAGCGCCAGTTTTCGGTGTGATCCGCGCCTCTACCGGTTTCATGCTCCGCTACTTTTTCGAATGCGGTGTACCCAGGTATGGGAACTCCTTCAAGACGTCGGTGTGGGGCTTGAGGCCCGTGGGCGGACATTGATTTTTCGTCAGGAAGGCGATTCGGTAATTGATCACGTCGTCAGTGAAGACCCGGCCGTTGGGATATTTTGCGGGCTTCGACGGATCGAAACTCAGCACGTCGGGAAGCGTGCCCTCCTTGTCGATCGCGGCAATCGCTTCCTCACGCGTATAGTCGCCGGTATGCCCCATGAGATGCACGAACTGGTCTAGCCATCGCTTGCGGTCGTTGACAGGCTCGCTCGCGTTGTATTCCTCCTTGGTATCGTCGGTGTTGTAGAAGCTGCTGACGCTCGGATGGCCGGCGCGATCGACGTGAAGCAA
>VAZL01000047.1 GCA_005883445.1 Alphaproteobacteria bacterium
ACCCCACCGCTTACGTCGAAGCAGACGTGGCGTCCGGCGCCAGGACCAGCTCCGCGTCGTCGACGACGTAGCGAACATAACGGTAGTCGCGTATGAAGCTGACCCGGCCGTCCGTCCACTCCAGCCACATCAGGTAGCTCGGCTTCACCGACTGAGGATCCTCGTAGACCGCGATCACTTCGCGGCCATCGAGCCAGGCGGGGGCGAGCCGCACCGGCGCGTATTGCGCGTAGATGCCGAAGAACATCCTCACCTCGGCGCCTGCACGCAGCGGATAAGTCGACTGGACCAGCCGCACGTCGTCGGCCAGCATCGCCTTCAGCCCGTCCCAGTCGCGCCCGTTGAACAGGGCGACATAGCGGGCCACGGCGGGCGACGGCGGGCGCGCCACGGACGGGGCCGTCTGGGCGTTGATCGCAGTGAGCCGGACCCGCCCGCGGGCGAGATGGGCCTTCACCGCATTGACCGTGAGATCGAGCATGTCGGCGATTTCCTCCAGTGACTGGTCGAGAACGTCCTTGAGGATCACCACGCTCCGCTGCATGGTCGGAAGCTCCACGAATCGCGACACCGCAGTTTCGACCGCCTCCCGTCGCATGAGTACCTCCACAGGATCTGGGCTCTCCGGATCGGCGACCTCGTCGGCCGCCTCGATGGGCTCGGCCGCACGGATCGCGCGGCTGCGCAGCAGGTCCATCGCGCGGTTGTGGGCGATCCTGAACAGCCAGGGGCGAAGCGGCGGAGCCTCCTTCAACTCGCCCAATGCGACGAACGCGCGAGCGAAGGTGTCCTGCACCACGTCCTCGCCCTCGATCACCGAGCCCATCAGGCGCGCGCAGTAGCGGTGGAGCTCCGGGCGCAGCTCGCCGGCGAGCGCCAGCAGCTCCGCGTGGCGGGCCGTGGGCGGCGAGGATGGGCCTCCGCTCAAGCCGCCTCTCCCTCGAGAACCGTGATCCCGGTATCGCCCTTCAGGCCGAACGCGAGGCCTGCCGTGTACTGCGGATCGTCCAGTATCGCGACCAGATGGTCGCCGTACTGGCGGGGCGGCATCGGCACGCCGAACCGGGCCAAGAACACTTCGCGCTCGATGCCCATCGCTTTCGCGTAGGCGCCGGATCCCGCGTCGCCGACGCCGGTCCCGGCGATCATCTGCAGCGGCGCGACCACCTGGAAGCGGATGCCCAATCCCTTCTGCTCGGCGACCCCATTGGCATATTTGGCCATGAGCCAGAGCATGTGCTTGGCACCGGCGTAGCCGCCCGAGAGCGGCGAGCCCGTCCGCGCCCCGCCCATGGAGGTCACGAGGACACGGGCGCCCGGCGCAAGCGGAACGTTGAGGGCCGCCTGCATCCAGTAGAGGCCGCCCTTCACGTCGGTCTCCCACGGTGTAGTGAAGTCCGCCCAGCTCATCTGATCGAGGCGGCCCATACGCGGCGTCGCGCCGGCATTCAGCACCAGGATGTCGGGGTGGACCTCGGCGAGGATGCGTTGGGCGGCCCCCTCGTCGGTGATGTCGGCCATGATTACGGTGACGCCGAGCCTTTGCTCCACGGCGGCGAGCCCGGCTTGGCCGCGCGCTACGACGGTCACCTTGGCGCCCTGATCCACCAAGGCCTGGACGAGCCCAAGACCGAGGCCTCGACTGCCGCCGGTCACCACGATGGTCTTGTCCTTGAGGCTCACGGGTTCGCTCCTTCCTGCCACGCGAGCCGGACGGCCGCCGAATGCTTCTGCGTTCCTCTGCGCGAACTCCAGGAACGTCGTAGGTTTGACATTGAACAATTGGTGGGTCGAAAGATCCACCCGCGACTCAGCCCCGCCTTTGAGTCGCTCCTCGACCTGCTTATCCAGCGCTTCCGCGAACTCATGAGGGATGCCGTGGGCCATCAACGTTTGCCGGCGGTCGTTCCGAGAGATTGGGACGTACCGCACCCTCCTTCCGGTCGCACGTGAAACGCGATCGGCGACGTCCGCCATCGACAGCGCTTCCGGACCGGTCATTGGCAGGCGCGCGCCTTCATGCCCGCCGTCGCGCAGGAGCCGAAAGCCCACCTTGGCCACATCGACCAGGTCGACCGGATTGAGCCTCACGTCACCGAGAGCGAAGAAAAGCGCGCCCTGATGGATGACGCTCGGCGCCTCGCGCAGGTACTCCTGCATGAAGCCCGTCGGCCGCAGATGCGTCCATGCGAGGCCGGATTTCTCGAGGTACTCCTCGATTTCCCTGTGCATGCGCCCGAAGATGAATGCGGTCTCGGGCTGCGCTGCGGCCAAACCGGAGAACTTGATTACGTGCTGAACGCCCGCGGCCTTGGCCGCATCCACGAATGTGTTCTGCGTCTCGACCATGTCCATCCGCGGGGCGGAGATCATGAGGACTCGATCGACGCCGTCCAGGGCCGGGCCCAGGGTGTCGCCCCGGGACATGTCGCCCTCGACGATCTCGACCGTCGGGACTCTTTCGAGGGCCGCCGCCTTCGCCCGGTCCCTTACCAGGACCCGTACGGGCTCTTGTCGTCGCACGAATTCGTTCACTATGAAGGAACCGGCCGTACCGGTCGCACCTGTAAGCAGTTTCATCACAGTTTCTCCTTGGGTTGGAGTACCTGAACCCAAGACGTTCGAGGCCCCGAAAAGGAGTCAACCCGCCGGACGCACTTGCACTTTCATTGCGTCGTCATCGACGGCGTGTTCGACACCACCGCCGCGGGCGGCGTTGTCTTCCACGCCAACGCCGGGCTCGATGGCCAGCACGTGCTACGCAGCTTCGTGCAGCGCGGTCTGCTTGCGGGCGATGACGCGCGGGCGATGGGGCAATGGGCGCATGGCGGTGGCTTTTCGATGGACGGCTCGGTGCGCATCGAAGCCGCCGACCGCGCCGGACGCGAGCGCCTGCTGCGCTACTGCGCTCGGCCACCCTTCACCTTGGACCGACTACCTGAACTGGGGTCCCGAACGCTTGCTCTGTGAGGCACCAAACCCGGTCCGGGCGGCAACGGCCCGCTGCTCCTGACGTCGCTGAAGCTGCTCAACCGC
>VAZL01000048.1 GCA_005883445.1 Alphaproteobacteria bacterium
CCTTTGCGACGTCAGCTCGATCTTGCCGCACTCGTCGGCGCTGGGCGGGCCGCGACGTCGCTTTCACCGCGCTAGCTCGCTCGCTTGAGTGCGGCGGATTTGGAACTGATCACGCCCATCAGGTCGTTCCAGGAATTGACGAAGGACTTGGCACCTTCGTCCTGAAGCTGCTTCGATAGTGCATCGACGTCGATCTTTGCCTCCGCAAACCGCGCCAGCTCCTGTTCGGAGTCGCCGCCGTTCGCGGGAATGGTTGCGCCGACATCGCCGTGTTCAGCGAGGGCTTTGAGTGTGCCCTCAGGCATCGTGTTCACCGTGAACGGCGCGGCCAGGGCCTTGACGTAGAGGACATCCGACGCCTTTGGGTCCTTGGTCCCGGTGCTGGCCCACAGCGGCCGTTGCGGACGCGCGCCAGCATTGTAGGCGCGCATCCATCGTGGCGAACTCAGTAAGCCGAGATAGGCCTTGTAGGTCCGCTTGGCGACAGCGATGCCGAGCCGACCGTTGAGCGCCTCCGGCACCTTGCCGGTGACCGCGACGTCCCAGCGGCTGATGAAGACCGACGCCACCGAGCGCACATCGGGTTGCAATCCTGCTTCGATGCGCCGTTCGATGCCGCGCATGAACGCATTGGCGGCCGCCAAGTACTGATCGTCAGAGAACAGCAGCGTGATGTTGGTCGGCACCCCGGCAAAGATCGCTTCTTCGATGGCTGGGAGGCCTTCGGGGGTGCCCGGAATCTTGATCAAGACATTGGGCCGTCGCGCCTGCGCGTGCAGGTCCTTGGCGGCGGCAATCGTCGATTTGGCGTCGTGCGCCAGCAAAGGCGAGACTTCCAGCGAAACCCAACCGTCGACGCCGCAGGTTCGGTCATAAACCGGCCGGAACAAGTCCGCCGCTTGCGTAAGGTCTTCCAGCGCGAGTTCGAAGAAAAGCTTTTCCCCCGACTTACCTTCCGCGAGCTTGCTTTTGATGGCGTCGTCGTAGTCGCTGCTGTTCTTGATCGCGTGGTCGAAGATCGTCGGATTCGAGGTCAGCCCGGTAACTGAGAACTCGTCGATATAGCGGCGGAGCACGCCCGTCCGCAATAAGTTGCGCGTGATGTTGTCGAGCCAGAGGCTCTGGCCCAGATCGTGCAGGATTCGAGTCGCCTTCATGCTATGACCTCCGTCGCGCCCCCGACTTCAGTAAGTCGCATTTTACGCGGTGCGTCGCGCGTGCGGATGTCCGGTCGCGATCGGCAGCCATGCATGCCCATCGCGCGCGAGCAAGCGATCGGCGGCGGCGGGACCGGCGCTGCCGGCAGCATAGTTGGGGAAATCGTCAGCGGGGGTGCGCGCCCAGGCCTCGAGCAGACCCTGCACGGCGCACCAGGCGGCCTCGACCGTATCGGCCCGCTGGAACAAGGTAGCGTCGCCGATGAGACAATCGTAGATCAGCGTCTCGTAACCCACCGACGCCAGCGGTTCGAAATAGTCCCGGTAGGCAAAGTCCATGTCGACGCCGTCGATTTTGATCTCGGCGCCAGGGCGCTTGGCGCTGAAACTGAGCGACAGCCCCTCATCCGGTTGAATGCGCAGCGTCAGAATGTTGGCGGGCAGCCGGTCAACCGGAGTGTCGCGGAAGAGCGCATAGGGCGCCTGACGAAATTGCACCGCGATCTCGGTGTTGCGGGCGCAGAGCGACTTGCCGGTGCGGAGATAGAATGGCACGCCGGCCCAGCGCCAGTTGTCGATACCGAGCTTGAGTGCGACATAAGTCTCGGTTGAGGAATCCGGCGCGACATCGGGCTCATGTCGGTAATCGCGAACTTTTTTGCCCAGCACCACGCCTGCGCCATACTGGCCGCGAACGGCATCGGCCGGCGAGATGGGATGGATCGCCTGGAACAGCTCCGTCTTCTTGGCACGCACGGCATCGGCGTCGAATGAGATCGGCGGCTCCATGGCAATCATGGCGAGGAGCTGGAACAGGTGGTTCGGCACCATGTCCCGTAACGCGCCGGTTTTTTCGTAGAAGCGGCCGCGGTGCTCGACACCGACCGTCTCGGCGGCGGTGATCTGGACGTGGTCGACATGGTCGCGGGTCCACAGCGGCTCAAAGATGCCGTTGGCGAAGCGCAGCACCAGGATGTTCTGGACCGTTTCCTTGCCGAGAAAGTGATCGATCCGATAGATCTGGTCTTCGGACAGCACCTTGAGGATCTGCGCGTTGAGGGCCTCGGCGGATGCCAAGTCATGCCCGAAAGGCTTTTCGACGATTACTCGCCGCCAAGCGTTCTCTGACTGTCGCGCGAGCCCGGCGCGGCCGAGCTGCTCGATTATAGGGCCAAAGAACCGGTCGGCGACCGCCAGATAGAACAGCACGTTGCCTGCGTCGTTCTGCCTCCCGCGTTGATCGATCAGCAGCTTCTTGAGCTGGCTGAAGGTTTCGGGCTGCATAAAGTCTCCGCGCATGTAGTGCATGCGATGGATAAGCCAGGACCACGCCTGCTGGTCGATCGCATCGCCGTGGCGCTCGCCCCCCCCGGCGCGCGTGAAGGCTTGCATCATCTCGGCCAGGCTCCGACACCATTCCTCGGTGGTCAGGTCGTTGTGATCGACGCCGACAATGGCAAAGTCGTCCGGGAGCTTCCCGGCTCTCACAAGATTGTAGAGCGCCGGCACGATGAGACGCTTGGTCAGATCGCCGCCAGCGCCGAAAATCGTCATGGTGGCGGGGGACAGCGGGTGGCCGGGGAAACTCTTTGCGACAGTTGCCGCCGCATCTGCAGCGATCGTTGTCATCGCGCTCCTCCACCGCTCAGCGATGTTATCGAGCCTGTGTTGTGTGCAGGCGAGGGAGCGCTGGCTTCTCGGCCCATGTCGGCTCTCCTTACGCTAAATCAACGCCCTCGGCCGCGATTTCGTTCATCGGCTAGATCGAATCGGAAGCAACCTTCAGCTGCGTGAGCTTGGACGTTATATCGCAACGCTCGACCACGGCGGGGTCTCCCTTGATGACTTCAAACTCCGTCTGTCCGCCCTTGGTCCAGAACCGGATGTCGAGTTTATGCTTGCCGATGCGAAGATCGTGCACTGTCAAATCCGGCAGCCAAGCCGGAAGCGACGGGTCGACATAGAGCTTATCGCGCGGGGCATCCGGGAGAAATCCCAACAGGGCCTGGGTCAGCATGAAGACGGAGCCTGCTGCCCAGGCTTGGGGCACATTCGCGCCCAGATACTGAACCGGAAAGTTCGTCTCGGTACGCTCGGCCGCGGTGTAAAGTTCCGGCAGCTGATTGAGCAGGAAATGGCTGGCCGCCACGCTCACGTCGTGCGCGACCCGCGCCGCCTCCGCGCTAAAGCCATAGAATTTGAACCCCATCGCGATGATGGCGTTGTCGTGCGGCCACACCGAGCCGGTCTGATAGTTGTACGGATTGAATGCCCGATGATCGGCGGACAGCGTGCGAATACCCCAGCCCGTCCACATGTCGGGTGCCATTAGGCGGTCCACCACCTTCTTTGCACGCTCGCGGGGCACGATGCCGCACCAGAGGCA
>VAZL01000049.1:0-7123 GCA_005883445.1 Alphaproteobacteria bacterium
CGCGGTGGCCGCCGGCATAGTCGTATTCGCAAAGGCCGAACTTGAGCTCGTTGCCGCCGGCGAGGAATAAGAGTGGATCATGCCCGCAGGAGATCAGCACCGGGCAGGGCTTTCCGGCGCGGAAGTACTTCTCGCGAATTTGTCTTCCATGCTTGCCCGGCGAGATCCAGAGCGAGACGTGAGTCTTGTCCTGCACCATCACGCGGTAGGTCCCGCCATTGACCCAGTCCGCCTCCGGATCGCGCATGATCACGAGATCGTCGGTGCCGACATAGCGGCCGCCGTCGTGCTCGTGCAGGACCGGCACCGGGAATTTCAGCACATCGACCTCGCCGTCGCGGTCGATGTTCTCGAATACCGGTCCCTTGGCCACGGTCTTGGGCGGGATCGGCCGGTGGATTTTCATGCGGTCGCGATAGGCACGCACCACGTCGAGCGGATTGCGGGGAATCGGCAATCCGAGCGCGATCGCGAGCCGCTTCGATGAATTGGTCGCGCCGGAGAGAAGCCGCATGCCTTTGGGATAGCCCGGCACCTCCTCGAATAGGATCGCGGGCGGCTCCGGCCGGGCGTGATTCACGATCTCGGCCAGCGTGCCCATTTCCAGCTTCCAATCGGCGCCGGTGATGCGCACGATCTCGCCCGCGCGCTCGGCCCGCGCGATGAACTCGCGCAAATCGTCGTGGGGCCGATCGTAGGCGTTGAAGCGTTGAGCTTGCGGGCTTTGGGTTTTTTCCAGCACGGCGTTCCTCGCCTGCGCAATTACCGCCGCGCCTGCGTCTGCACGTTGAGCGTCACCGGCGTTCCCGCGCGCACGGCTTCGAGGCCGCGCCGCAGCGCCGGCACGAGATCGCCGGGGCCCTCGACCTTCTCGCCGCGGCCGCCGCAGGTCTCGATCACCTTCTCGTAGTCGGGCGACGGCTTGAGCTCGGTGAGCGCCATCACGTTGGCCTTGGCGGCGTGACCATCGGGGAAGACGTCAAGCGTCGATTGCCGCACCGCCAGCCAGGACTGGTTGTTGGCAACGACGGTGAGCGTCGGCAGATTCTCGGCGCGCGCCACGTAGTGGTAAGGAACCGGGTTGCCGAACATGTAGGAACCGTCGCCGACGGTGACGATCACCTCGCGCTCGGGGGCGGCAAGCTTGGCGCCGAGCCCGGCGCCGAGCCCGAAGCCGAGGCCACCGGACAGCAAGCCGCCCATAAAGCTCAGCGGCTTGGTGAGCTGGAGTACGGGAAGCGGAGCGCCGAGCTCGCTAATGACGATGGCGTCTTCCGATTTCACCTGGTTGATGCAGGCCGCGAGCCAGGCGGGATGGATCGGGGTCTGGTCCTTCACCGTCTCGATCAGTTTGCGGCGCTTGGCATCGATCTCGTCGCGCACCGCGGCCAGCGCCTTGCGGCGGCCCTCGATCGCGGTCTTTTTCCCTTTCATCGCCTCGGCGAGGATTTCGCGCAGCATGACCATGGCCGCGAGCGAAGAGCCCGTGACCAGCAGATCCGCTTCGACCTCGCGGAATGGATAACGGGTCTCGAGCGGATCGGCGGAAATGTGGATGACCTTGGCGTCCTTGCGCGGCTGATGGTTGCGCGGCATCCACGGCACGACGCTGTCGATCACGATTACCACGTCGGCCTTCGGCAGGAACGCGCCTACGTCGTGGCCGAGATGCATGGGGTGATCGGTCGGCAGGTTCATATCGCGCGCTTCCGCCTGCACCACCGGTAATGCGAATTGTTCGGCGAGCGCCGCCAGCGCGCCCACCGCCGCGGGCACGCGCCCGCTGCTCGAGGTCACGATCAGCGGGAACTCGGCCTTGGCAATGAGTTGCGCGGCCTCCTCGATGGCGGCGCGCGCCGGCTCCGGGGCGCTGGCGCCGAGCGGGCGCACCGTGTCTCGACGCGGCTTCGTCCCGGGGGCGGCGAGCACCTCGCGCGGCAACGTCAGATACACCGGTCCGCGCGGCTCGCTCATGGCGATGTCGAGGGCGCGATCGACGACCGCTTCCACCGGCTGGCCGGCGCGCAGCTCGTAATCCCACTTCACGTATTCGCGCAGCATGCCGCCCTGATCGAAGGCCTCCTGGCCCCAATGGATGGGCCGGTTGCGCGAGGCGATGCTGCCGGTCTCGGTGAGCGGGGTGCGGCCGGCGGCGAGCAGCAGCGGAATATTGTCGCGGGCGGCATTGATCAGGCCGTTGATCGCATTCGCGGTACCGACGGTGACATGCACCATCACCGCGGCCGGCTTACCGGCAATGCGGTAATAGCCGTGCGCCATGGCCATGGCGACGTTCTCGTGCGGGACCGTCATGAAGCGCGGGGCCTTCGCGCCCTTGGTCCGGGACAGCGCCTCCACGATCGGGGCGAAATCCGTTCCGGCGTTGGCGAATACGTATTCGATGCCGCGCTCGCCGAGCCGCGCGATATAGGCTTCGGCCGCCATGCCATTGGGGGTCTTGGTGTCGCTCACGGTCACATCCATCCGGGGAAGATTGGCCAGCGAGCGCAAGGTGACGGCCCGTTCCGGTTCTGTCAATGAAGCGTGCGCCGCAACGTCGGCCGAGTGCTGGCGGGCCGCGGCTGCGCCGGCGAGCGACCTCTCTCAAATGGATTGCGCTTTGACCAGCGCAAATGTGCCGTGCGATAACGCGAGGGGCGCGCGCATGCGGCATATGCGAGCGTTGCGGCGCCGGAGCGGGTTGGAATGGCCGAGGATCGCAAACCCAGTCACACCGTCGCCGACCATCTGCTCGGCCAGGATGTCGTGCACGAACACGACGGTGACGCCGATCACGACCATGATCATTTCGAGTTCGACAGCGACGAGCGGCTGGAAGAGAACCCGATCTGGATCCAGGATCATGTGACGCTGGTGACGGTCGGTATCGACATCGGCTCGTCCGGCACGCAGGTCATCTTCTCGCGCATCAATCTTCGCCGCTACGGCGAGGACCTTACCAGCCGTTATTACGTCGTGTCGCGCGAAACCCTGTTCCAGTCGCCGGTGGCGCTGACGCCCTATGCGAGCGACGAGCGCATCGACGACGTCGCGCTCGGCGCCATCATCGAGGAGGCCTACGCGGCGGCGGGCGTTGCGCCGCGGGATATCGACACCGGCGTGGTCATCCTCACCGGCGAGGCGTTGCGCCGCGAGAATGCCGAGGCGATTGCCGCCCTGTTGGCGGAGCAAGGCGGCGATTTCGTCACCGCCACCGCCGGGCACCACATGGAATCGATGCTGGCGGCCTACGGCTCGGGCGCATCGAAGCTGTCGTACGATCAGAGCAAGCGTATCCTCAACGTCGGCAGGTGGTCGACGACATCGGCCGGCTCGTGCGGCTCGATCCGGCGGGAAAGTTTCACGCCCGCCAGGCAGGCTTCTTCTGGTCGCGCGGCGATATGCTCTCACCCGCGCAACTCGACAAGGTCGCGGCAAGCATGGCGGACTTGCTGGTGGCGGCGCTCACGCAACGTCCGCTGCCGCACGCGCTCGAGCCTCTCTATCTGACCGATCCGATCGCCGATTTCGGCCGCATCGACGGGATAATGTTTTCCGGCGGCGTCGGCGAATACGTCTATGGCCGCGAGGACCGCGACTTCGGCGACATGGGACGCCGCCTCGGCCGCGCGATCCGCGCGCGGATCGATGCCGGCGCGCTGCCATGGCCGCTGCTACCGGCCGGCGAGTGCATCCGCGCCACCGCGCTCGGAGCCTCCGAATACAGCGTGCAGCTCAGCGGCAATACCAGCTATATCAGCAAGCCCGGCGAGCTTCTGCCGCGACGCAATCTGCAGGTTCTGCAACCGTCCTATGTCTGCGAGGAGAGTATCGATGCGGATAAGCTCGCCAAGGCGATCCGCGCGCATTTCATCGCCTTCGATCTCATCGAGGGCGAGGGCGAGGTGGCGCTCGCGCTGCGCTGGCGGGGTGCGCCGTCCTACGAGCGCATTCTGGCTTTCGCCGAGGGCATCCGCCATGGCCTCGCCACCACGATCGAGCGCAGGAAGCCGCTCTACATCATGCTCGACGGCGACGTTGCGCAGACGCTGGGCGCCATCTTGCGTGAAGAGCTGCTGATCGAGAGCGAGATCCTGGCGATCGACGGGTTGGTGCTGCGCGATTTCGATTACATCGATCTCGGACGCATCCGCATGCCGTCATTCACCGTGCCGGTGACGATCAAATCGCTGCTGTTCAGCGAAGACCCGCGCCGCGGCCGCCCGCATCAGCGTATTCATCATCATGATCATGACGATGCTCATCGGCACGGCCATCATCACGATCATGGCGGTCACGGCCACCATCATCATCACGACCATGACTAGAGTCCGATTCGGATCCGTACGCGAGTCCTTCCGGTGACCGACGCGGTCGGGCGGCTTGCTTCCTTGCCCGCTGTCGCCCCGCGCCTCGATGCCGGATGGGTGGTGATCGGCGTGCCGGTTGCACTGGTCGTTTGGCTTGCCCTCGTTCCGCTCGGGTTCCTGCTTTGGCAGAGCTTTCTCACGCCGCAGACGGCGACGCTGCCGGCGCACTACACGCTCGAGAACTTCCGCACCGCATATCTGAGCGGCGACAATGCGCGCCTGTTTTTCAACTCCCTGCAGTTCGCGACCGGCGCCGCCGTGCTTTCGCTCGTCGTCGGCACCGGTCTTGCCTGGATGAACGAGCGCACCAACACGCCGTTCAAGACGCTGTTCTTCGCGCTAGCGATCATTCCATTGGTGATCCCCGGCATTCTCTTCACGGTGTCGTGGATCATGCTGGCGAGCCCGAAGATCGGCCTGGTCAATCTCGCCCTGCAGAAGCTGTTCGACACCGACGCCGTGTTCGTGAACGTCTATACGATGGCGGGGATGATCTGGGTCGATGGGCTGCACTATTCGCCCATGGCGTTTCTGCTGATGACGGCGGCGTTCCGCTCCATGGACCCCGCGCTCGAAGAGTGCTGATCCTGTTCGTGCGCTCGATCGAATCGTTCGAGGTGCCGGCGCTGCTCGGGCTGCCCGTGGGCATCCACGTCTACACGTCCTCGATCTATCAAGCCATCCATCAATATCCGAGCCAGATCGGGCTCGCCGCCGCCTACGCCGTGACGCTGCTGCTGCTGACGTCGCTCGGTATCTATGCGCAATCGCGGCTCTCGAGCCAGGGTGCGCGATTTTCGACCGTGACCGGCAAGGGCTTTCGCCCGCGCACGATCGACCTCGGCCGATGGCGCTATCTCACGGCGACGATCTTCATTCTCTACTTCGTCGTGATAGTGTTGCTGCCGTTCCTGGTGCTGACATGGTCGTCGCTGCAGAAATTCTACAGTGCGCCGTCCTGGGCGGCGCTCAGCCGCGTCAGCCTCGATTCCTACCGCGCGGTGCTCGCCTATCCGCAATTCGCCAACACGGTGTGGAACAGCGTGGTGCTCGCACTCGGCAGCGCCACCACGGTCATGCTGATATCGGCGGTCATCGCATGGATCGTTGTGCGCACGAAAGTGCCGGGGCGCTGGATGCTCGACAACCTTGCGTCGCTACCGCTGGTCTTTCCCGGGCTGGTGCTCGGAGTCGCGATCATGGTCTGTTATCTCTACATCGACATCGGCGTCTACGGCACGCTTTGGATCATGTTCATCGCCTACGTGACGCGTTTTCTTCCCTATGGCATGCGCTACAACTCGGCCTCGATGCTGCAGATTCACAAGGAGCTCGAGGAATCGGCGGCGATGAGCGGCGCTTCCTGGAGCATGACCTTTCGCCGCGTCGTTCTGCCGTTGTTGAAGCCCGGGCTGCTGGCCGGGTGGATCTACGTGATGATCGTCTCGATCCGCGAGCTGTCGAGCTCGATCCTGCTCTATTCGCCGGGCACCGAAGTGGTATCGATCATGATATGGGAGCTATGGCAGAATGGGCAGTACGTGGAGCTTTCGGCGCTCGGCGTGATGCTGATCGTCGCGCTGTTCCTGATGGTCATGCTGGCACAGCTCGTCGGCAGGAGGTTCGGAATTGCGGAAACATAAAATACGCGGGATGGAAACGTGCTGAGCGTAAGATCGCTCTTCACCGAATACGCCAACGAGCGCGGTGGCGCGGTCAAAGCCGCGCAGAACGTCTCGTTCGAGGTGCCGGAGGGCAAACTGTTCACGCTGCTCGGGCCTTCGGGCTGCGGCAAGACCACGACGCTGCGCTCGATCGCCGGGCTGGAGAAGCCGACTGCGGGCGAGATCGAGGTCGCCGGCCGGCTCGTCTATTCGTCGGACAAGGGCATTTTCGTCGCGCCCAACAAGCGCAATTTCGGCATGGTGTTCCAGTCCTACGCCATCTGGCCGCACATGAATGTCTTCCAGAACGTGGCGTTTCCGCTGGAGGTGCGCAGGTTCGCCAAGAAGGACATCCGCGACAAGGTCATGCGCGTGCTGCACGCGGTCGCGCTCGAGGAGCTGGTCGATCGCGACGCCACCAAGCTCTCCGGCGGCCAACAGCAGCGGCTCGCGCTCGCGCGCGCCCTGGTGATGGAGCCGCAGCTCTTGTTGCTCGACGAGCCGCTCTCCAACCTCGACGCCAAGCTGCGCGACCGCGCTGTCGCACGAGATCGCGGTGATGAACGATGGCCGGGTGGTGCAGGTGGGCACCCCGCGTCAGATCTACGAGCAGCCGTGCAACCAGTTCGTCGCCGATTTCGTCGGCACCACCAATTTCATCGGCGGCACCGTCACCGCGCTCGGGGATGGCCGCTGCGTCGTCAGCTCGGCCGTGGGCGAGCTCAAGGCGCACGCGAGCGAGGGTGTGAGCAAGAACGCCACGGTGATCGTATCGGTACGGCCCGAGGACGTAGAATTGTCCGAACAGCCGCCGACCGCCGCCGATGGCGACAACGTCTGCAAGGGCACCGTCGACGCCAAGGATTTTCTCGGCGACTATCTGGATTTTCATGTCAAGGTCGGCGATGTTGTGCTGTTGGCCAAGGCGCATCCTTCGTTGCGCACGCCGACCGGGGATCCGATCTATCTGCGCATGAAGGCGGACAAATGCGTCGCTATCAGTCGTCAGTGATCGCCAATCGGTCGTCAGAATCAGCAACAGAAGCGTCAAGCCCAAGCAGCTATGCGAGCTGTGATGTCCGCTTCCTC
>VAZL01000049.1:7189-8383 GCA_005883445.1 Alphaproteobacteria bacterium
GACACGCCTTACCTGCGCTGGGTGCGCGGCGAAGGTCTCGACATCATCAGCGCGCATTACGTGCGCAACCTGCGCACCGTCGAGCTCAAGCCGTGGGCGCGGCGCGGTGGCGCCGGCGTCTACATCAATCACGAGGCCTCGCGCACCTCCAACGACTGCTATGTCTGCGAGGTCCCGCCCGGCAAGAAGCTCGAGCCGCAGCGCCAATTGTTCGAGGAAATGATTCTGGTCCTCGACGGCCGCGGCTCCACCACCGTGTGGAACGACCAGGGCCGACGCATCACCTTCGAATGGAAGGCGGGCGCGATGTTCGCCATCCCACTCAATTGCTGGCACCAGCACTTCAACGGCTCCGGCCAGGCTCCGGCGCGTTACGTCGCCGTCACCAATGCGCCGCCGGTGATCAATCTCTACGAGGACGTGGAGTTCGTCTTCAACACCAAGCACGATTTCAAGAACCGCTTCAACGGCGAGCCCGACTATTTCAGCGCCAAGGGCGAGCAGAAGGGTCTCCTGCTCGTCACCAACTTCGTGGCCGACGCGGTCAATCTGCCGCTGATCAGCGCCAAGGAACGCGGCGCCGGCGGCGGGCATATCCGCTTCAACATGGCCAAGGGTTCGATGAACAGCCACATCTCCCAGTTTCCGATCGGCACCTACAAGAAAGGCCACGCCCATGGTCCCGGCGCCCACGTGATCATCCTCTCGGGGGAGGGCTATTCGCTGATGTGGCCCGAGGGCGACGAGCCGCGGCGCTATGACTGGGAGGTCGGGACGCTGATCGTGCCGCCGAACATGTGGTTCCACCAGCATTTCAACACCGGCGCCGCGCCCGCGCGCTATCTCGCCTTCAAGCACGAGGTGGTTTCCATCCGCAACGCGCAGGGCGTGCCCAAGGCGTGGATCAGCCGGCGCCTCGGCGGCGATCAGATCGACTATGCCGACGAGACGCCGATGGTGCGGAGAATGTTCGCCGACGAGTTGGCCAAGCGCGGCCTTGCCCCGCGTATGGATCAGGCCTACGCGCAGGAGCTCGCCGATCTGCCGCCGCCGGCGGCGAAGTCGGCGTGACGCAAGCTTATCGCTGAATTTACGGCCGCAGCGCTCGCGCCGCGGCCTTGAGCAAGTGGCCAGGCTCGCGAGGCACGCGCGCGCCCCACAGCCGCCGGTGCAGCTTGTCGAGCAAGAGATAGA
>VAZL01000050.1 GCA_005883445.1 Alphaproteobacteria bacterium
ATCCGAGGCACGGCGTCCGACGGACAAATGTCGGGCGGCAACCTGTATCCGGGGCCCACCCTACACGTGTTTCCCGGCGAAAGGCTGATCATCCATTTCGAGAACGGCCTCACGGGCCTGACCATCCGGGACTACTTCAGTCCGCAGTACACGCCAAGGGGTCAGCCCGTTTCGATCTACCCGGAGCAAATGACCTCCTCACCAATCAATCTCCACACCCATGGAGCTCATATCAGTCCGAAGGGAAATGCCGACAACGTGTTGCTGCACATCCCTCCAGGCATGTCCAACACGTACTCGTACGACATTCCCAGGAACATGCCGCAAGGAATGTACTGGTATCACAGTCATCTTCATGGGCTCACTTCGGCGCAGGTCTATACGGGTCTAGTCGGTCTCCTTGCCATCGGACGAACCGACGGCAACCTGCCGCTCGTCACGGAGAAAAGCATTCCCATCCGGAACATGGCGCTTCAGTACAACTTCGTCTTTGACCGTGCCGGCGGTCTCGCGCAACTCAACAATCTGAGCTGGCCCCAGTGGGTCAGCACGATAGCCCCGCCCAAGCCCGACGAGCTCGCGAACGGCACTTACCGTCCATTGCTCGCGCCGGTCAACTTCAAGCAATCAAAGCCGGGAACGAAGTACTTTACGGTCTGGTATGCGGGACCGCTTTCAATCCACAATCGTCGCGGGAGCCTTCAGTTCATCCCCAGCAATCTGCAGTACTTCGTCGCCGCGGGCGGCAAATCCGAGAGCGATGTGCCGGCAGACCCATCGCTGCCAGATTACCAGCGAGATGTGCAATTCACAGTGAACGGCCAGCTTCAGCCGGTCATTAGGAGCAGGGCTGGGCAGACCGAGATCTGGGTGCTCGCGAATGTGAGCGACTTTGCCTACATGAACGTCCAGCTCACGGAAACGGCGACTGGGCGACATCCGCCGATCGCCATCGTTGGCCAGGATGGAAACCCCTATACCACGGTCCAATATCCGCCGACGGACAATGGCACGCGGCTGCTCATTCCACCGGCGAGCCGGTTCGCGATTGCAGTGACGATACCATCCGAAGGCGATCTCATTCTCGAGATGCCAGAGCGCGGAGGTGGCGCAAAGACGATTACTGAGCCCGGCGTGCTCTACACCAGCAATGGAACGGATAATCCTCCAGCCGTGTTGGGCAGCCTGAGCGTCCTGCCCTCGGCAGTCAGCTATGCCGACGGGTTCTTCGTCTTTCCAACCCAGGTGCTGGCGAGAGCCACGCCCTCCGAAGGGGGCGGCGTAACGACCCCCTTCATCGCAGGTCAGTCGCTCGGGGCCTACACGTCCTTTGTCGACCTCGCTAACACCATGCCCGACGTCAAGCGCCAGATCCTGATATCGGGCGGATTTCTCAACAACCTCGCGAGCACCGAGGACCCGAAAGCGTTCGTCTACGCATTCGACGGCGGCGCATTCCCTAACGTGCCGCTGATCCAGCCTCGGCTCAATTCAGTCGAGGAGTGGAGGTTCGTCAACCACAACAACGATGAGCATCCGATCCACGTCCACGTCAATGATTTTCAGGTGATCGAGTACTTTGATCCCACGACAGGTCTGCGCACTGGCCCCGACAAGTTTTCGATCGACAATGCCAACGCGCCGGCACCGACCATGCACAGTGACGAGAGCGTGATCCAACCCGGCATCCTTGCGATCCGCACCCGGTTCGACGAATACACCGGGCTTTACGTGATGCATTGCCATCGCCTCAACCACGAAGACAACGGGCTGATGGGTCTCATCAACGTTATACCGGCCGTCTCCATTTATGCGCTGGCGATTCCAGGCGCTGCCGGCAAACCTGCCGAGGTCCGTCTGTACGACGGCAACGGCGACCGGTTCGTCGCCACCGTCATCCCGTTTCCCGGTTTTGAAGGCAACGTCAATGTAGCGATGGGGGATATTGATGGTGATGGCATTCTTGACCTGATCGTCGGCTCGGGGGCGGGCCACGCGCCGGAAGTGGTGGCCTACGCCGGTGCATCCATACGTGGCAAAGGGACCTTCGGAACGGAGCTGGCGCGCTTTCAGGCATTCGAGTCTGCCGCGCGTGGCGGCGTCAGCGTAGCTGCTGCGCAGATCGACGGGGAGACCTCCGACAACATCATTGTAGGATCAGGTCCCGGCGTCCCGAGTGAAGTGAAGGTATATGAGTCCCAGCTGTCGTCCGCGGCCGGCGTGGTACCGGCGCTCTTCTCGACGTTCAAACCGTACGGCGAAGACCGTTCCGGGGTGAGCATCGCCACCGGTTTCGTCGATTTTTCGACTGGCCGCGAGAGCATCGTCACCGCTCCCGGCCCGGGCAGCCCAACCGAGGTCAAGGTGTTCGCCTTCCCGCTCTTGAAGCCCATCAGCAGGGCCGGTCAGGGCAGCACGCAGGCTGCGAGGACCGACCAGCCCGTGAACACCGCCTCCTTCATTCCATTCGGCAAGGATTATCGAGGCGGAGCTTCCCTCGCGACGGGCTGGCTGGCCGGTTCACTCGGAGGCGCGAAGCGCATCATCGCGAGCCAACTCGCGGGCAGCGGTTCGGTAAAGATCTTTTCCAGCGGCTCGGCACTGGACGGTGGCCCGTCATTATATCTGCAAAGCCCCCTACACCACGACCACAACGTTCGCTTCCGTGAGATCGCGAGCTTCGAGCCATTCGATGGATCTGCCGGTATACGGGTCGCCACGACCAGCACGACCACGGGCGCCAATCTGCTGGTCAGCGGTGTTGCGGCTGGAGGCACGGACACAAGCCTTCTCAAATACGAGTTCGTCAGACCGAATGCTCAGTCGACAACACTGCAAGCCGTGCGGCTCGGACAAGTCTGGTCCGGAAAAGGGTCGCAGCCTGCGATGCTCGGCGGCGACTAGCACTTCGTAATCGCGAGATTGCAGTTGCGCTCTCCCGATGAGTTTGGGTCATCCCCGATCTTTCTCCGGCGGCGCTCGCCGATGCGGGCGATCTTGATCAAGAGGGATTGGGCTCGACACGTGCAAGCCCGGTCTCCACGCGCGGGCCTCAAATTCCGAGACTATAGAAATCGCAATAGCGCTCGATATTCATGGGCAGGTACGCATCATAGTTCGCCCATTTCTCGTATTTCGGGAGTTTGATGTCGCGTATTTTTCTCGATTTCGGGGCACGTCGTGGAATTTCGTGCGCCAGTCTCTGGTCGCGAATTTTAAATATCCGTGCTCTGATCTCTGAGACTGGGTTCGAACTCGCCAGAGACTGGTTCGATGATTCAGCTCTCGGTCAGCGGCGGGCCTAAAGCCGCTCCATCCAAGACACGGCCTGCGCGCGCATGGTTTGCACCCGTCCCCTATCCACCGAGAAAGATCCGTCGTACCTCCGGGCTGTTGATTAGGGTGGGCGCTTCTCCCGCAATCGCGAGACGCCCGCTTTCCAGAATGTAACCCCGGCCGGCCATGGAAAGCGCGAGTCGAACGTTTTGTTCGATGAACAAGATCGCGATGCCCTCCGCCTGAAGCGCCTGGAACACCGACTTCATCTGCTCGACGACGCCCGGTGCGAGTCCGAGGAACGGCTCATCGACCATGAGCAACCGCGGAAGCGCCATGAGGCCACGGCCAAGAGCAAGCATCTGCTGCTCGCCGCCTGAAAGGGTACGTGCGAGCTGGTTCTTGCGCTCCAACAGACGCGGAAAGAGCGCGAATACTCGTTCCAAGGTTCGCGCGCGCGCTGCCTTTGCTGCCGAATGCCATGCCCCCAGCGTCAAATTCTGCAGCACAGTCAAGTGTGGAAAAACACGCCGACGTTCAAGGACGTGAGCGATGCCCAGACTTGCCCGCACGTGCGTTGGTCGGGCCTTGAGA